>JAYVME010000520.1:0-3006 GCA_043759115.1 Betaproteobacteria bacterium
GGGCGGTCGCGGTGCAGCGCTCGCTGCTCTACTTTGCGCGCATGTCGCGCGAAGCGATTCCACATTTGAAAAAACAAAAAGGCGGCCGCATCATCAATATTCTGGCGAGCACGGTGTATCAGCCCATACCCAACCTCGCGCTCTCCGGCGCGACGCGCGCGGGCGTGGTGGCGTTCGCCAAAAGTCTCGCTGATGAAATCGGCCGCGACGGCATACTCGTCAACAACGTGTGTCCCGGCTCGCTCCTGAGCGAGCGCATGCTCGGCAATGTGACCGCCCGCGCCAAGGAACTGAAAATTTCACTCGAAGAAGCGCTGGCCCAGCGCGCGGAAGAGACCGCGGTCGGGCGCATTGGGGAACCCCGCGAGCTCGCGCATCTGGTGGCTTTTCTCGCGTCGGGAAAATCGAGCTACATCACCGGCACTACCATCCGCGTCGATGGCGGCCTCGTGCGCTCAGTGCTTTAGCGCGTAGAGCAAGGGCACATGACAACAAGCATCGATAAGGGAACGACTGCGCTTCTCGCTGAATGGGCCGCGAATTTCCGGCTTGAGGATGCGCCGGCGGAGGTCGTCGAGCGCATGAAGGCGCTGGTGCTCGATCTATTGCGGGTGGTCACCGTCGGTGCGCGCATGCCGTGGAGCCGCGCGGCGCGGCGCCTAGCACTGGAACTCGGCGGCAACGGCACCAGCAGCATCATGTTGTGCGGCAGCCGCCTGGATGCCGCGCGCGCGGCGTTTGTCAACGGCGCCTACGCACACGCGTGCGACCTCGACGACACGCACGTCGGCTCCATGCACCATGCAGGCGCCTCCATCCTGCCGGCGGTGCTGGCGATGGCGGAGCGCGAGAATTCGAGCGGGCGCGCGCTCCTGGAGGCCGCGATCTGCGGCTACGAAGCGTCGCTGCGCATCGGATTGGCGACGCAACCCGCGCTCTTTCATCGCGGATTCATGGCGACGCCGACGTGCGGCGCGTTGGGTGCGGCACTCGCCGTCGGCAAGCTGCTCCGATTCAGCGCAGAGGATATCGCGGGCGCCCTGGGCGCGGCCGGCGCGTATGCGGGTGGTCTTGCGCAGTTCTATCACTCCGGCTCTTTTATCAAGCGCTTGAACGGCGCGCGCGGCGCCGAGTCCGGCGTTATGGCCGCACTCCTCGCCAAAGAGGGCATCTGGGGTCCGCGCGACATCCTCGAAGGCGAGGCCGGATTCCTGCGCGCGTTCGCGGAGAAATCCGATCCGGCCAAAGTCACCGGGGATCTCGGCCGCGAATTCCGCCTCATGGAGGTGAGCACCAAGATCCACGCCGGCGCCGGACGTTTGCAGGCATCGGTCGACGCCGGCCTCGCCCTGGGTTCCGCACACGGCCTCACGGCCGAACAGATCACGGACATCGAGGTGGGCATTCCCAAGGTGATCCAGGGGCGATTGACGCAGCTCGATCCGCCGGACCTGCAAAGCGCGCAACTCTCCGTGCCGTTCAGCCTCGCGATGGCGCTAACGCTGGGTGCCAGCCGCGGCGCGCAGGCGGCGATACGCCGCGAGGATTACGAAGCGGCGCTCGCGTCGCCGCCGGTGCGCGCTTTGTCAGGCCGCGTGCGCTGCGTGCTCGATGCCGAAGTTGAGGCCGGCACCAACACCGAAGAAGTACCGTCCCGCGTAACCATCAAACTCGCCGACGGGCGCGAGTTCGTCGCGCGCGAAGATCATCCGCGCGGCAGCCCGCACCGGCGAATGACGTGGGACGAATTGCGCGCATTCTTTCAGGACACCGTCGCCGACGCGCTGCCGCAGCAGACGATCGACAAGGTGGTGAACCTCGTCGCGAATCTGGATGGCAAGGCCATGCCGCGCGAAATCTTGCAGGCCTTCGTCGCGACCCCGGGCTGGCTGGAGCGCGCGGGATAGCGAAATAGATATCATTGAATCTGCAAGCCGGATGCCTTTACGACGGCAGCCCATTTCTTTACCTCTGTTGCCATCACGGCGCGAAATTCTTCGGGCGTGCTGGCGAGCGGCTCCGCTCCATCCCTCGCCAACGCTTCTACGAAGTCCGGTTGAGCCATCACGCGCGATATGGCCTGGCGCAGGGTTGTGACTATAGCGTCCGGCGCGCCTGCGGGCAGCAACACTCCATACCGCAACGTACTTTCATAGCCGGACAAACCACTTTCCGCCATAGTCGAAATGTCAGGCACGACCCGGGAGCGCTCGCTGCTCGTGACTGCAAGGGCACGGAGTCGGCCGCCACTCTTTATGTGCGGCACTGCAGGCGGGAGAGTGCTGAACAATGTAGCGACTTCTCCCGATATTCCGGCCGTCAGCGCAATGCCAGTGCCTTTGTACGGCACGTGGCTCAGATCGACACCCGCCATCATCTTGAAAAGCTCTGCCGACAAGTGCGTTCCCGTGCCGCTGCCGCCCGATGCGTAAGTAATCTGGCCAGGTCGTCGCTTGGCAAGCGCCACGAGCTCTTTAACGTTTTTGGCGGGGAGAGATGGATTGGTGACGAGCACCAGCGGCGAGATAGCCACCAGACTCACCGGCGAAAAGTCTCGAACCGAGTCATATGGAACTTTGGCGTAGAGCGATGGATTTATCGCGAGCGTCCCGGTATGGCCCATCAGCAATGTGTATCCATCAGGCGCCGCTTTCGCGACCAAGTCGGTGCCAATAATACCGCCCGCACCTGCTCGGTTGTCGACAACGACTTGCTGCCCCAAAACCTGCGTCAGCCTGGCTGCAACCACGCGCGCAAAAAAATCCGTCCCGCCGCCGGGCGAAAAGGGCACGATCAGGCGTATCGTCCTGCCGGGATAATTCTGAGCCGCGGCACCGGTTGCAAAGCCGACAAGCAAAGACATTGCGATCGCGCGCCAGCGCACGCACATTGAATGGTTAAGCAGGTTCATTTGTTTTCCATGGTCTTGGGGAACGCTTGTTTTGATATTCAGATTGCACGTTCTAATTACCGAAGTCATCTCAAAATTTCGGCACTTTCTCTTCA
>JAYVME010000521.1:0-32338 GCA_043759115.1 Betaproteobacteria bacterium
ACGGCTTCAGTTGATCCGAATGCCCGCCGCTTTAACAATCCGCGTGTATTTTTCGATGTCGTTGCGGATCACTCGTTTGAACTCGGCCGGACTGCTGCCGACCGGATCGGCGCCTTCGGCGGCGAGCCTCGCCCTCAAATCCGCGCTGCGCAGATGCTGCACGATCTCATTATTGAGCCGCAGAACGATAGGCTTCGGGGTGGCGCCGGGCGCCAGCACACCAAACCAGTTCGTCACGTCATAGCCTGGGACTCCTGACTCCGCAATCGTCGGCACCTCGGGCAGGGCGGACGAGCGCTTCAGGCTGCCGACCGCGATGGCTTTCAATTTGCCCGCTTTGAGTTGCGGCAATCCCTGGATCACGGTGCTGAATAACAGTTGCACCTGTCCACCAATGACCTCGGCGAGCGCGGGCGCCCCGCCTTTATAAGGAACGTGGACCATCTGCGTGCCGGTCATCATCGTAAATAGCTCGCCGGCGAGATGCGGCGACGAGCCGTTGCCTGAAGACGCGTAATTCAGCTGTCCCGGTCGCGTCCGCGCAAGGGCGATCAGCTCCCTGACGCTGTTGGCGGGCAGCGAGGGATGCGCTACGAGCACGAAGGGGACCGAGGCCACCTGCGTCACCGCCATGAGGTCTTTGACGGGGTCGAACGCGAGCTTGTACACGCTTGCGTTTACCGCGTAGCTCGCCGAAACCATGAGTAGGGTGTGACCGTCCGGAGTAGCCGTCGCGGCAAGCGCGGCGCCGAGATTCCCGCCTGCCCCCGCGCGGTTATCCACGACGACCTGTTGTCCCATGCTTTCGCCGAGCTTCTGGCCTATCACGCGCGCAAGAATGTCGGTGCCGCCGCCCGGCGCGAAAGGCACGATCAAGCGAATCGGCTTCGTCGGGTAGTTCTGGGCCGCGGCCGGAAGCGGGAAGGCGAATGAAGGAGCAAAGGTTACCGCAATGATCACCCGAATCACTCTACGTGACTGCGACCGCAGTGATGGCGTCATCACAAATTCTTGGTGCACTCTTGGCTCCATTTTCGTGAGATCGGATTATTTGCGTGCCGCAGTTGCAGCACAAGAGCAGCACAAGACTTGCGAGGGTGCGCCGGTCCGCGAGTTTTATAATGTGAATTGCGCGTTAAGCGTAGCCTAGCACGTAAACACGCTAATCACGCTAATTAGGAAACATAGTGGCGACGCAGATTTCGATCTGCATGTTGACGATCATCTGCCGGTGCCTAACGGTTTGCCGCAACGCACGCAGTTGCGCTCGATAAACTTGAGCTGCGCGTCACGATCGTTGGTATGTCCGTGCAATAAATTGCGACGTGAGTGATATTGCCAAGCGCGTGACGAGTTCGAATCGTTTGCATCGATCGCGCCACGCGATAACCCTGGCGTAGAACTTCAATACGTCGGCCGCGGCCGCAGGTATTTTTCGCGATCCATCGATTGCACGCCGAGCTTTTTGATCTCGGTGCCTTTCAATACATCCAGCACGACTTCCGCGCCCGCATCGCCGCTCGCCCACAGCTTGCGGTAAAAATCCGTGTGCCCTTTCACCTGCTCGCCGCGGATGCCGACGATGATGTCGCCGTTGGCGAGCCCCGCCTGCTCGGCCGGGCTGTCGGGCGACACGCGCGTTATGATGAGATTGCCCTGCAAATCCTGCGTATTGATGCCCAGCCACGGGCGCGGCTTCGATGACGTCTTGCCCTGCGCAATCAGGTCGCCCAGTATCGGCTTCAATAAATCGATGGGCACGAACAGGTTGCCGGGCACCTGTCCCTTGCCGCCGAGCGCGTCGCCGACCACCAGCGAGCCGACGCCGAGCAGCTTGCCTTCCTTGTTGATGAGCGCCGCACCCTGCCAGTTGACGGTCGCCGGCGCGGTATAGATCGCCTCGTCGAGGAGATACTCCCAGTATCCGGCAAACGGCCGGCGCGAGACGACGAAGGCCGGCGCCACGCCGTCGAAGCCGACAATCAGCACCGGCTCGCGCTCCGGCACCGTCGCCGAATCGCCGAACGAAATGGGTTTGACCGACGGCGGCTTCACCGATCGCAACAAACCGAAGCCGGTGGAAAAATCGTAGGCGATGACGCTCGCCGGCAGCGCGCGTCCGTCGGCGGCGGAAACCTCGACCGATTCGGCTTCCTGCACCAGATAGCCGATGGTCAGGATCAACCCGCTCGAGTCAATGACGATGCCGGTGCCCTCGCGCTCGGCGCCGAGCGTGTTGCGACTGCGTGCATTGGCCACGGCTTTGACGTGTACCCTGACCACCGAAAACGCGTCGACTGTCAGCGGTTCGCGCGCGCCCGTGCGCGGCGCGTCGGCGGCGCGCACGGGCACCGGCGCGACGAGGCAGTATGCGGCCATCAATAGCAGGCTGCCGGCGGCGCACCAGAAACCGTCACGCCTGCAATTGCCGCGACGAGTACCGATTAATGCAAGGCAATGCAACATTGTGCTGTTCTCCGGTGCCGCGGCAATCGCGCCAAATCCAATAGTATGCTTGAAACGACGCTTCGGCAATTGCGCGACTCGTGCGAAAATCCCGTTCCCGGCCGCGTCCCGGGCGCGGGCGCCGCGTGGACCAATGTCATCAATATCGGGTGTCCAGCCCGAACAAAGGAGCATCATGGAACTCGGATTGAAAGGCAAAGTAGCCATCGTCACCGGCGGCACCGAAGGCATCGGCAAAGCCTCCGCATTGGAGTTTGCGCGCGAAGGCGCCAAGGTCGCGATTTGTTCGCGCCGCGCCGAGATGGTCGCCAAAACCGTCGATGAAATCAAGCGCGCCGGGGGCGATGCGTTCGGCATGGCCGCCGACATGAGCAAGATGGAGGATATCGAGCGTTTCATCGGCGCGGTGGTCAAGCACTACGGCGGACTCGACATACTGGTCAACAATGCGGGCACTTCCGCGCGTGGCGCGTTTCTCGATATCAAGGACGAAACGTGGCACGCCGACCTTGAACTCAAACTGTTCGGCGCAATCCGCTGCACGCGCCTTGCGGTGCCGCATATGAAAAAACGCGGCGGCGGGCGCGTCATCAACATCACGATTTCGAGCGCCAAGCAACCCGGCGCCGGCTCGATGCCGACTTCGATCTCGCGCGCGGCGGGGCTCGCCCTAACCAAAGCGCTGTCGAAGGAATACGCGGCAGACAACATCCTCGTCAACACCGTGTGCATCGGCAAGATCAAATCAGGGCAGCACGAGCGGCGATTCACCAAAGACGGTATCAGCGCCGACGAGTACTACGCGAAAGAAGCCAAACTGGTGCCGCTCGGACGCGTGGGCGAAGCCGAAGAAGCGGCCAACGTGATCGTGTTCCTGTGCTCCGCGGCGGCGAGCTACGTCACCGGCACGAGCGTGCATCTCGACGGCGGGATGTCCGGCGTGCTGTGAGCCGGTGATCGTGCGCAAACTGTTGGCGGTCGCGTTGACGGCGCTGTCTTTCGTCGGCGCCGCTGCGGCGCCGTTGATCCTCGTCGTGCATCCGGCGGTGCCGGCGACCAGCGTCAGGGAATTGATACAACTCGCGAAGGTGCGGAGCCGGCGGGCGGCACGCCTGGGGCGTTCGCGCTGCATATCAAGCGCGAACTCGCGCGCTGGTCGCAAGTCATCCGTCAGTCCCGGATAAAATCCGACTGATGCGTTGCCCGTCGCCGTGCAGCAACCCTCATCCACGCAACAACCGTATGAAAGGTGTGCCAGTATGAAAACGGTGGTGAAAACGCAAACCGACTGGGCAGCATTGCGCAGCGAGTTCCCGACGCTCCAGAACTGGACGTATCTCGACGTTGCACGCAAGACCGTACCACCGCGCTGCCAGGAACGGGCGCTGCAAGAATACACCCGCGACGTCTATGAGAATGCCGGCGCCGACGCATGGTCCGCGACCAACGTCGCCGAGACGCGCTCGGTGATGGCGCAACTCCTGGGCGCCAAGCCCGCCGAACTTGCGTTCACCAAAAACACCACCGAAGGGCTCACCATCGCCGCCCACGGTTTCGATTTGAGGCCCGGCGACAACATCGTGCTGACCAATATGGAGCACGTCGCCAACATCTGGGTATGGAAGCATTGGGAATCGAAAGGCGTCGAGATCCGTTATGCCGAGCACCGCGATGGCCGGCTTCCGCTGGACGCTTTTGTCGCGAAAATGGACGACCGCACCCGCGTCGTTGCGTGCGCTTATGTGACCTACGGCAATGGCTTCCGAGTCAACCTGCCGGCACTCGGAAAAATCTGCCGTGAACGCGATATCCGCCTTGTCGTCGATGGTGTGCAGGGTGCGGGCATACTCGCGACGCCGTTGTCCGAACTGGGAGCCGACGTGATTGCGATCGGCGGCCACAAGGGCCTGTTCGGCCTGACCGGGTCGGGACTGGTGTACTGCCGCGAGGAACTCGTGAATGAACTCAAGACGCCGTTCGTCAAAGCGCCCGTTGCCGAGGGGTCAGCGACCGCGCGCGCGCACGTCAACAGCCAGTTCGATTACGTCCGCATCGCGCACCGCTTCGAGGGCGGCAATCCCAACTTCCTCGGGGTGCGCGTGCTGCGGCGCGGCGCGGAATTCCTGCAGTCGATCGGGCTGCCGCAGATCGAGCAGCGCGTGCGCGAGTTGTCGTCCACGTGCCTTAAACTGCTTAAGCAGGCGGGCCTGAAGACCCTCACCCCGGAAGCGTGGGAGGAGCGGGCGCAGATCGTCAACGTGCTGGCGCCGAATGCCGGCGAACTGATGGAGCGCTTGCGCGAAAAGCACCGCGTTATCGTCAACGTCAAGGACGATGCGCTGAGGTTGTCGATGTCGTTCTTCAACAACGAAGAGGATCTCGACCGCGCGCTGCATGCGATCAAGCGCGAGCTTTAAGGCAAAGCTGCGGCAGCCGCCCAGGAAATTCCCGAACGCCAGGGATTCCCTGGACGACGCGCGCCTGAAAACCGTGAATTTGGTGCCGCTGCCCGGATTCGAACTGGGGACCTTCGCATTACGAATGCGCTGCTCTACCAACTGAGCTACAGCGGCGTGATTCTGGATATTATTCGGCAGGATATTCGCGTCAAATATCCGAGCCGGATTTTAGCATGATGCGACCGACATGCCGTATTTTGCGGAGCAACCAAACCAACCCGAACGGCTGGTACACGGCAATCGCTCGCGCATTATCGATATTACGGGAAATCGCGCATCACGGCCGGAATTGCATCCGCTTGCGCCGTGCGGGCGGTGCGCTTAATTCAAACGCCAAACGCTCGTCGCGGCGCCCCATCGGCCGGCGACCATTGTTCCGCGCCGGCTTGCGGGCGCCGCCGCGGCCCGGCGCGTGGTGTTGTTGGCCGGGGCGCGCTCGACCTCACGCGCACGATGATATCTACACCCTCGGTTGCCATGCCCTGCGGCAGCGCCGGCAAGCCCGTCACGCGGATATCCCGCGCATCGATATCCGTCAGCACGCCGGTATCGACATTGTAAAAATGATGGTGCGGTTCCGTATTCGGATCGTAGAAGACTTTGCTTGGATCGACGATGACCTCGCGTATCAGTCTTTTCCCGAGAAAAAGGTTTAGTGTGTTGTAGACCGTCGCCTTTGAAGTCTCGGACGCGCGATCATTGACCACCGCAAGTATCTGGTCGGCGGACAAATGTTCGCCGCGCGAAAATATCGCATAGGCGATCTCCATGCGCTGATGCGTTGGATTGATTCCATGGCCGCGCAGCACGTCGGCCATATTGTCGCGAGTGTATTTGTTTTTAAACATTAAATTCATTTTAAACCAACGTTTGGACTCTGTCTAACTCGATAGTTGACCGCCCGCCAGTTTTGCCAGCTGCGGCAACGTCCGTGAAGAACAATCCAGCGCCGATTCGCCACGGATCGCGCGGTCCGGATTGAGAGCGCGCCCGGCTGCCCTTGTGACACCCTTGTGACATATCTCCCGCACGCAGCAGGCAACCATTGCCATTGGCCGCCGCACCAGTGGATATTGATGAGACAGGCACTATAATCAACGCGCGGGCGCACCATCGCGCCACAGGGAAAAGTTGTTCTTTTTTAAGTGCTTGGGCGTCATGATCGACCACCGCCTCCGTTCGTTCCAACGAACAGACCGCTTATCGGTTGCTCGTGGCATTGATAACCCGGCGTCATTAAGATGCCAATGTCTAGGGAGTAATCACATGCGCCGCAATTCAGGTATGACATTAATTGAACTCATGATGGTGCTGGCCATCGTTGCATTGCTGGTTGCAATCGCGTTGCCCTCTTATCAACGCTATCTGGCGCGCGGCATCCGCTCGCAAGGGCAACAATTTCTGATGGACATTGCGCAGGCGCAGGAACAGTTCTTTCTCGATCAGCGCTCCTACGCCACGGATCTCGGCGCAGGCCCCGGGCTGCTTAACAGGACGATTCCGCCCGAAGTCACCGCGCAATACGTGTTGACGCGGCCTTTCAATGTAAATAATGCAGCGACACCGCCTACGTTCATGCTCGTGCTCACCCCGAACGCCGGTGGAACAATGGCAACCAACGGTGACGGCGCCCTGATCCTCAACAACCTTCAGCAACGCTGGCGTGAAGTGGATGGCAACCTTATCTACAACCCGCATGTCGGGGCGACCGGCGACTGCACCTGGGACGCTACAAATTGCGTAGCACAGTAACCGCCGCCGCCGGCCGCCGCGCGCGCGGCTTTACCCTGATCGAAATCATGGTCGTGGTGACCATTGCCGCGATCATGCTGGTGATTGGCGTGCCGGCGATGGGAGAATTCGTGGCGGATCAGCGCGTGCGCACGGTGGCCTCCGACATCGTCTCGGAGATCGCGCTGGCGCGCGCCAAGGCAATCGAATCGAACCACCGCGTTTACATGCGAAAACTCGGCGCGACCTGGAACAACGGATGGCGCCTTTATGCCGACCTGAACGACAACGCCATCTATGACGCCGGCGTCGATCTCGAGCTCAAACGCTTCGACGGGTTCACCACGGGCAACATCTACGTCTGCACCCTGCCGGTCGCCGCCTTTCCAATTCAGATGGCTTTTCGCTCGGATGGGCATATCGTGCGCGCCGGCGCAGTGCTCGCCACCGACGGCATCTACGTCGTAGATACTTTGGGCGACGCCGATCCCACCAACGACAAGATCCGCGGCGTTCAGTTCGGATTGTCCGGACGCGCCACCGTGGTCAAACTGAACGGGGCCGCCCTGCCATGTACCGCCAATTAAACCGCGGCTTCACGCTCATCGAAGTCCTGGTCACGCTGGTGATCCTGACCTTCGGCCTGTTGGGTATCGCCGGCCTGATGGCCAAAGGCCAACGTATCGCCTTCGAGGCCTATCAGCGCCAGCAGGCGGTGGCGCTCGCCAGCGACATGGGTGAGCGCATACGCGGCAACCGCCTCCTGGCGGCAGCCTGTCCTCCGGGCCCCGCGTGCACCCCTTATACCGTGGGCGCGCCGGTTGCCACCCCGGTGGGCAGCGGCGTTTTTTACGCCGACTACCGGAGCGGCGCTATAAAAGATTGCGCGCTCCTGGTGTGCAACATACAGGAACTCGCCTTGTACGACCTTGCATTGTGGGATGGATTATTGAACGGCTATTCGGAACAGCAGGCGGGCAGCGGCGCGCGGGTCGGCGGCATCGTCGCGGCCCGTGGCTGTATCGAGCAACTTTCAAACACCAGCGTGACTTGCCCGCCGGCGCCGGCGCCGGCTTCGCTTTTTAGCCGCACTCTTCGCATCAGCGTGGCATGGCAGGGGAACGACGACACGGTCGCACCGGCAAACTCCAACTGCGGCATCAATCAGTATGGCGTCGAAACCAAACGACGCGTCGTAACCTACGATCTATTGGTGCAACAACCATGTCTCTAGCCGCTATGAAGCTTATGCACGCCCGCCTGACGGTCACGCGCCTTGCCGTGGCGCAATGCGGCATGTCGATGATGGAGTTGATGGTCGGCCTGGCGATCGGGATGGTGCTGACGTTGGGCATGTTCACCATGATCGTCAGCACTTCGCAGTCGTTCCGCGTCAACGATGATTTTTCGCGCATGCAGGAAAATGCCGCCGGCGCTTTCCGCTACCTGAGCGATTCACTGCGGCAGGCGGGCTTTTACGGCAACGCGATGGACACCAGCAAGATCGCTTTCGTCGGCGGCAGTGCGGTCGCGACAACCACGGATTGCGGCCTGGCGCCCGCACTGGATTTTGCAACACCGATTCGCGCTTACATGAACTACACCCCGTTGACGGTGAACGCGGATTTCCCCTGCATCCAGCAAGTGAATTTCAATCAGGGGCCGCCGATTGCCAACCCTAACCCGATCCTGGTCACGCGCGGCGCGAGCGGTTTCCGCATCTGCTGGACGTTCGTCGCCGCCGTGGCGAATATATCGCCGGCCTGCCCCAACACGCGTCTGCTGGCCACGCAACTGAACTATGCAACCACCATCTACCTGCAGTCCGATCCCTATCAGGGGATGGTGTTCTACGGTGGAGATTACGCAGCGCTGCGCGCCACGGCAAGCGGCCGCAAGTATGCGAACGGCAACGACATGGAAATATTCGAATACCGGGCGCATGTTTATTACATCCGTCCGTGCAGCCGGCCCGCGGGCGGCGCCGTCAACTGCACCGGCGCCGCCGACGACAATGGACATCCCATCCCGACACTGGTGCGGCAGGAGTTGATCGGCAGCGCAATGACCGAGGTGCCGCTGATCGAAGGCATAGACATGATCGATTACCGCTTTGGTGTCGACAGCAGCAATCCGGCTGACGGGGTGGCGGATTTCTACACCGCGAATATCGTCACCGCGACCCAGTGGGCGCAGGTCGTCTCGGTGAAAGTCACCATACTGGTGCGTTCGCCTAACATCAATATCGAGTATGACGATAGCGGCAAGCAGTACGATCTCTTGGGCGACAACGCGACGGTCGTTTACCGCTGCACGGCATCTCCGGCGCCCGCGTGCAACTATAAACGCAAGATTTTTTCCCAGACAATCCAGGTACGCAACATCGCGCAAAGGAACGGAGCATGAACCACTCGCACACCGGTTTGCCGCGCCGTGAACGTGGCGCTGTACTCGTCGTCTCGCTGATCATGCTGGCGGTGCTGACGCTGTTCGTCATATCCATGATCAAGACTTCGGTGATCGAGTTGAAGATCGGCGGATCGAGCCAGATTGCCGCCATCAACCTCGCCGCGGCGGACGCTTCGGTGGACAATTTTCTCGCCCTCAACGGGGGACGCTTCGCACCCGGCTGGCTTACCGCAGGCGGTGTCGCCGGTCCCGTCGCGGGGTCGTTCAACTACACAGCCGCCAATAGCGCGTACGGCAACCTCGGCAGTTCGGTCGTATTGGTGGCAGTTCAACTCAGTTGCGGCGCGTGGAGCCAGATCGGCACCATGTTCGGCGCCATGAGTTTGCAGGCGGTGCAGTTCGACCTCACGTCTACCGCGACAGGCGGGCTCGGCACGGCCGGTTCTGCGGTCGTGCATCAGGGCGTCCAGGCGGCTGCGCCGGGCGGATCGTGTCCTTAACCCATGTTTTAATCGATGCCAAATGCTGCCTGTGCGAATGCGCAGACAAAACAGTCGTCAAGTTCTACCCATGAGGTGTCACATGAATAAGCGCGAACTGTTCAAAAAATCCATCGCCTGGTCGTTGATCGCGACGATGATCAATCCCGCCCTGATGGCGCCGGCTTTCGCGCGCGACAGCGACATCTACCTCGCGAGCACGAGCGGCACCAGCACCGCCGAGCCCAACGTGCTCTTCATCCTCGGCACCAACGACCGCATGAACGTCGCCGAAGCGTGGCGCGAATACGATCCCGTCACCTACGACTCGCACGCGGAGTATCTGTGGAACGACCTCAACATCATCCGCCCCTTTGAGGTCCTTGCGGAGAACGCCTTCGCGATCTCGGACGCCGCGCCGCCGGTCAATCCATTCAGTCCATGGGGCACTTGGTCCGGCGCGCTGAACACCGACCGCAAAGCCTTGTGGCAGGCGACGCTCGCCTACGCGCTAGGCACGCAGGGCACCGACCCCGGCGCGCGCATCACCTACCGTAACTACAACGACCTGTCGTGGTATCACTGGCTGCCCGCCGGCGCCGCCACGACCGATGCGCGGCTGTGGTCGGTATCGTTCAACCGTTTCCGTGGCTACCAGCAGGTTCAGGGAGGCGTCGCGCGCGGCGGCGTGACGTTTACGGGCACGACTAATTTTCAAGCCCTTAACCAGTGCGCATCATCGCTGACCACGCTTCAGCCCTCGACCATTTTCATGCCCAGTAATGCGGCGACGAACACCGGGGTTTATCTCAACCAGCAATGGGCGCGTTTCGAGCCGTACCTGAGTCTTGGCACGACAAACAACGGCGGCTATCCCGGCGTGCAAACCAACACCAGCGGCTACGCGCGAGGTTATTTGGATTCGTCGGTCAACCCGCCCAATACGGCATATCGCGACCAGGCCAACAGCAGCGGCTTTACGGGCGCCCGCGGCCAGCCGATCCGGACTCAGCAGGCGAGCAGCAACGCGAACTGGGCCGATGTGGCAGCGGACGGCGGCGGGTATGTGTACCAGTCGCTTGTGCTTAATGCACCGACCGCAGTGCTCACGAATTTGCGCACGACGGCTTATGGCAGCACCTATAGCCTGCTTGCTTCGACGGGCGCGAGCTCCGCGCAAATCGAACAATTCAGCGCGTGGAAAGGCAGTCGCGACGGCGGACCCGCGTTCGGCATGAAAACCGGCACGGCCGGCTACTACGACGTCACCCAACCGGCGTATCCGGCCGCATCGCCAACCTGCGATCCGAACAACGGCCTCACCCCGCCGGGAACGGGAGGCACGAGCGCGACGTGTATCAACGTAGCGGCCGGCGGTGGCAACGCCACCAAGACACGGCCTTGCAATTATGTGGGCTCGGGTTTGGTTCCCGCCACCGAGAATGATGCAAGTATTATCAGCCGTACTCGCCCCACGGGAAGCTGCACGAGCGGTGTCATCAGCTGCAACAACACCAATCCCGCCGCGCTCCCGGTCGCCCCGGGTAGTTATTGCGATGCGGCCAACCCTGCCTACGCACTGCCCGCCAACCCGGGCGCTTGCGGCGCGGTCGCGCGGCAGGACACTTTTATCCAGCAGCGCTCGACTTGCGCGTGGGCCGGCAGGCAAAGCGTTCCAGTCAACACCTGCATATGGTCGGGCCGGACGTCGGTCTATATCGAAGGCCAGGGCACGTACTTTTACGGCGGTACCTGCACTGAAAGCGGCGTGGCCACGAACTGCTCCAAGGGCGGCGGCACCTGGGTCGCTTCGCGGGTCCTGAACGGTGTCGCGCAGTCCGACGTGACCGGCCCGTATGGATCCCCGCCGCCGGCTAACGGCACCACGACCTTATCCTGCAACAATACGCTCTCCGCGGGTACCTATTATAACGGCGGGGTCTGCCAAGGCACGCGGCGGGTCAAGAACGCCGGGATCGGCAGCGCCGACACCATTCTTGGTCCAGCTCCCGCACCGACTTATTGCAACATCGCCGGCGTCACCGCGTCGCAAACCATCCGCGGCACGGCATACAGCAATGTAGTCTTCAACAACTCAGTCAACGGGTGCAATCCGAATGCCGACACCGTCGGAACGTGTACCGGCCGCTACGGCGCGCAATGCGATAACAACGTCCCCTTCTGTTCACCGGTCACGTCGACGGCTTCCGTCGGCGCCGGCAACCGTTTTTACCAAGTCTATAACCAGGTCACACCGACGACGACCAACTTCGTGCACGACTGCAAGGCGGACGAGCCGGGGGGCAGTCCCGGCACGTTCATGTTTAACGAATCGACCCGCCGTGCCATTGCGACGCCATGGAACGCCACTGTCAGTAACGGCGTGTCAACTCCGACCGCGTCATACACCGACGGCGGCGGCAACGGGGTTCCCGCCGACCCGACAAAAAACATCGACGTCTATTCGGTCAACTATCTGAACTTTCTCTATGGCGCGAAGGCGTGCCGCGATTCGGCCGGCGCCCTCATCACAACGAGCCCGCTCAGCACGCCCCCGGCCGGCGCAACTTGCAGCCCGATCGCGCGCAAAACGCGCCTGCAGGTGGCGAAGGACGCATTGTCCGGCCTGGTCATTACGACGGACGGCGTGCGCCTGGGCCTGATGGTTTATAACAAGACCGATACCGCGACCGCCGACGAAGGCGGCAACGTCGTTTATGCGATCCGGCGCATGGGTGGCAATTCAAGCGACCTGCCGGCCTACAACAACCGCGCGTCGCTGGTCACCGCGATCCAGGGCGTGGTTGCGTCATCGCGCACGCCGCTGACGGAAACCCTGTACGAGGCGTACCGCTACTTCTCCGGCCGCACACCCGTCTTCGGCACTCTGGCCACTACGGCGGCTGTCGGCGGCGTGGTGTCTGCCGCCCGGGAAACGAGCGTCGGCGTCAACACCGATCCGCCCAGCGTTTCCGGCAACGTCTACGTGACGAATGGGGGCGGCACTTACAACTCGCCGATGATGAACAATCCGAACGTCGCGGGTCCGGCCAACTGCCAAAAGAATTACATCGTGATGATCACGAATGGGCAGCCGGAGGAGGATTCCTCGGCGAACGCCGCCATCAAGACCATGGCCTACGCGGCCGGGACCGGCGCGACCGTCGCGCCGCGCACCGACTTCGACACCGCCGGCGCGACGCCCAACAATGCCGGCGCGCCCGATTACCGCCAGATCCCGACGGTCGCGGGCGGCAACCCCTATGGCCCGACGGATGCCGCCGGTACGGCGGTGGACGGCGGCTACGTGTGGCTCGACGAACTGACTTATTACATGTCGAAGGCCGACGTCAGCCCGGGGGCGGCGAATTTTCAGTCTGAATACACCACTTGCGGTAATCCGACAGCACCGGGCCACGTGTGTACCACGCCGTCGACCTCCGACCTGATCACCGGCCGTCAGTCCATCATTACCTACACCATCGGTTTCGCCGGCATCAGCGCGCCGGTCGTGCAGAATGCAGCGGTGGTTTCGGGCGGCATCTATTACATTGCACAGAATGCCCAGCAATTGCAGGCGGCGCTGGTCGCCGCGTTCATCGCCATCAAGAACTGGAACCCGACGGCAGCAGCGGCAACAGTGCCGATCTCATCGCTGAACCGGGGCGAGAGTTCGCACGACGTCTACCTCGCGTTCTTCGGGCCGTCGGTCGCCTCCGCGTGGCCGGGAACCGTCAAGAAATTTGAGATCAGCACGCTGGCCAGCGACTGCGGCACCGGCATACCGCTATGCCTGATCGGCCAGACGATGATCAACGGCTTGTATAACATCCAGACCGTCGATCCGGTCACCGGCGCGTCCGTCGTCGATCCGACCGCGTCGAGCGGCCCCAACGATCTTCTGCATCCGCCCGGTAGCGCGTGGCAGGCCAGCACGGTGCAGGATGGCGCGCTACCGACCAAGGGCGGCACCGGTCACGTGCTGGTGAATACGGCGGGTTTCACGCCGGACCAGCGCAAGATTTATACTTACCTTACCGACAGCGTGACGCTCTACACGAATGGTACGAAGTCAACGACCACCAACCTGACGGCCGTCACCAACGCGGTGGATTACATCACTAACGGCGGCAACATCATACGCTGCCGGCTGGGCGACTCCGGCGCATGCAACGGGGCGGCTGCCATGAGTTTCCCGACCAAGGAAACCCTCATCAGCTACGTCCGCGGTGGCAACCTGGGCGACAGCAATTGCACCGACGGCAGTACCGGCACGCTGTGCTCCACATGGTCGACGTGGCCGCATTTCTCGGTCGAGCATTCGAAACCGGTCATCGTTAATTACGACAGTTCGACCAGTCCGCCGGTGCAGTACATGTACTACGTGCAGAACAACGGCATGCTGACGGCAGTCGATACGAGCACCGGCAAAGAGAAATGGTCGTTCCTGATCGAGGAGGCCTTGCCAAAACTTGCGTCGCTGCAGGCCAACGTCAACGGTCCCGAGATTTATGTCGCGGACGGCAGCCCGGCGGTGTTTTACGATGACCAGAACGGCGACGGAATCATCAACGGCGCGGATCGCGTATGGCTCTATTTCGGCCTGCGGCGCGGCGGACGCGTGTATTACGCGCTCGATATCACGCAAAAGGACACCCCGTTCTTCAAGTGGAAAATCACCGCCGAGCAGCCATCGCTCACTGGCGACATGACATCAGGCCAGAACAAAATTCAAGTCGGCTGGAGCGCCAGCTTCGCGGTCGGGATGCAGGTGACGGTTGCCGGCGCGGGTGCGAGCGGCGCCGACCTGACCGCCACCATTACCGCGATCAATGGCGCGCAGACCCAAATAACGCTGGGCGCCACCGCCAGCACCACGGTTGCGGGCGCGCGGGTGACAACTATTGGCACGCCGTTGCCGGCAAAAGTGTGCAACGCCACCAGCACCTGCGGCGCCGTGGCGGCGTACAATGAATTGGGCCAGACCTGGTCGACGCCGAACATTGTCAAGTTGAAGGCGCTCTTTGGCGCCGCCAATAGTCCGCCCGCATTGATATTTGGCGGTGGTTACGATCCGGCCGAAGACACGGTGCCGCCGGGCACTCGCACCATGGGTCGCGCGCTGTTTATCGTCAATGGTGACAACGCGTCCACCAACGACACATTGCTCAAATCGTTTGGCGCGGGCCAGGGCAACGTGGCCGGTGATTTCCGCACCGGCAACATGCTCGCCACCTATGCGGTACCGTCGGACGTCACCGCCATCAACACCGATTTCGACTCGCAGAATTATGTCGACCGCCTCTATGTCGGCGACCTGGGCGGCAACGTCTGGCGCATTGACGTCGACGACGCACTGAAAGGCAACTGGAAGGGCGAGCTCCTCGCCAGTCTGTCCAACGGGGCTGGTGAAAAACGCAAGTTTTTCTTCCCGCCGGCGGTGGCGCCGCAGGATCACCCGTTCACCTTCCACGCGGTCTACATTGGTTCGGGCGACAAGGAACATCCGCTGCTCACCGGCAGCACCACCCCGGCCACCACCGACGACCGGATGTTCATGCTGATGGATGACCCCAGCCTGAATTCGGGCGGGGGCACACCCGACACGGGGGGGCGATCGGCGCTCCCTACGCCGACCACGCTGGCCACGCTGGTGGATATCGCGGACGTCTCAACAACCGGCGCTGACGCCACGTCCCTGATCAGCACCTCAAACAGTCTGAAAGGCCGGCAGGGCTGGTCGCGCCGCCTGCAGAACGGTGAAAAGGTCATCAATGCAACAACCGTGTTCAGGCTGCAGGCGCAAATCAGCCGTTTGCGGTTCGGCACCTACGCGCCGCTGGTGCAATTGAATGCGTGCACTCCGCCGGGCGAAGGGCGGTTGAATGAAATCGACTCGTTAACCGGGGATCTGCTCGCGATCAACGGCGCCGCCGCGGGCGCACAGCGCTGGTACACGGGCTTCCTGTCGCGCGGCTATATGTCGAGCACTCAATTGCTCATATTGCCCAGCGGCGGCGTGGGCAGTTCCAAAATCATCTACCAGTTCAACTGTGCCGATGCGAATTGTCAGGGCACCCAGATCGGTCAGCTTGGCGCGCCGACCAAGATCTACTGGTATCTGGAACCCGAGCAGTAAGCGGCAGCAACACTCGTGCTAAATCCCCGCCGGTCTGGCGGGGATTTTTTTGTACTGCGGGATTGACGCCGCGGGACCGCATGCCCCGAGGGTGCGCCGGGCAATTCAGGACGTTTCGGCGGCGAGGTTTTTTGGCAGCGGAAACGTCACGTGTTCCGTGATCCCGGCGAGTTCCGAGACCTGATCGGCGCCCAGTTCCGTAAGGCGCGCGATCACTTCCCGCACCAGCACTTCCGGCGCCGATGCGCCCGCGGTGACACCGATGCGCGCCTTGCCCGCGACCCATTCAGGTTTCAACTCGCTGGCATTGTCGACCATGTAGGCGGCGACATGCTGATTGGCCGCCACTTCGCGCAGCCGGTTGGAATTTGAACTGTTGGGCGAGCCGACCACGATCACCACATCGCATTGCTGGGCAAGCGCCTTGATCGCATCCTGGCGGTTCTGCGTCGCGTAACAAATATCGTCTTTCTTCGGGCCGACGATTTTCGGAAAACGCTTTTTCAACGCCGCGATGATCTGGCTCGCGTCGTCGACCGACAAAGTGGTCTGTGTGACGAACGCGAGGTTTGCCTCGTCCGCCACCTTGAGTTGCGCGACATCGGCCGGCGTCTCGACCAGATACATGCCGCCCTGCGCCTGGCCCATAGTGCCTTCGACTTCGGGATGTCCGTGATGCCCGATCATGACTATTTCGCGGCCGAGTTCGCGCATCTTGGCAACCTCAACGTGCACCTTGGTCACCAGTGGGCACGTCGCATCGAAAACCTTGAGTTGCCGCGCCTCGGCCTCGCGCCGCACACCCTGCGATACCCCGTGCGCGCTGAAGATCACGGTGCTGCCGGCGGGCACTTCGGACAAATCCTCGACGAACACCGCGCCCTTCGAACGCAAATCGTTGACGACGAATTTGTTGTGCACGACCTCATGCCGCACGTAGATCGGCGCGCCGTGGATTTGCAGCGCACGTTCGACGATCTCGATGGCGCGGTCGACACCGGCGCAAAAGCCGCGCGGTTTGGCCAGCAGGACTTGCATGTCGGTATGGCCTCTGATGAAGGGAACGGATTATATACCCGCCGCCGCCGGGACGCTAAGAGGGCCTTGCACCCGCGTCCGCTCTTGGCCGCAAACTTTCCCATATAAGAAGCGCCGCGCCGCACGTTATCGCCGAGTCCGCCAGATTGAACGCCGGCCAGTGGTAACCGGCAGCGTGAAAATCTAGAAAATCGATGACCGCACCGAGCCACACGCGGTCGATCACGTTGCCGATCGCGCCACCCAGAATAAGGCTTAATGCGAAGCAGAACAGCACTTCGCGCGGATGCCTGCGCAACAGAAAGACCACCCAGATGGACGCGACGACAGCGATGGAGATAAAAAATTCGCGCTGCCAGCCCGCGGCGCTGGAGAGAAAACTGAACGCCGCGCCCTTGTTGTGGACCAGTACCAGGTTGAAAAACAGCGTGATTTCAACGCCGCTGCCGTAGGCAATCCAGCGGGTTATCGCAAATTTGGACAACTGGTCGAGAATGACCAGCACCGCCGCAATCGTCAGCCAGCGGATCATGCGTAAACGCGCGGCTCGCCGGCCCCGTACAGATTGGCGATGCATCGCCCGCAGAGGTCGGCGTATGCGGGGTCGGCGCCAACGTCGCTGCGATAATGCCAGCAGCGTTCACACTTGCGCTCGGCGGTCGGGCTGACCCGGATGCCGACACCATCGAGCGACGAGGGCAGGGCCGCGATGTTGTCCCTGCCCTCGTGCAATGTCGCGCGCGATGTAATAAACACGAAGCGCAGATCGTCGGCGAACGACTTGAGAACCACGTGACTTTCTCCGCTCGCATACAGATCGACCTCGCCCGCCAGCGACGAGCCGATCTTGCCGCCCACGCGCAATTCCTCGAGCCGCTTTAACACGTCGCCGCGCAATCCGCGCAATTTCTGCCAGCGCGCGCGCAGTTCGGCGGCATCGGCGGGCAGCGGATGCTGATACCAGGTCTGCTCGAACACCGTGCTGTCGGCGCCATTCAACGTTTCCCATACTTCGTTCGCCGTGAACGAAAGCACCGGCGCCATCAGGCGCACCAGCGCCTGCGTCATGTGATAGAGCGCGTTCTGCGCCGAACGACGCGCGCGCGAATGGGTGCCGGCCGTGTACAGGCGGTCCTTCAGGATGTCGAGATAAAAACCACCGAGGTCCTCGGAGCAGAAGCTCTGCAGCTTCTGCGCGACGTCGTGAAATTCGTACTTGCCGTAATGACCCGCTGACGACGGCGACTTCGATCCCAATTCCGACGGTGCGAGCGCCGCCTGCAGGTCGGCCGTCATCACCCATGCGTAGCGGTCGATTTCAAGCCATTCGCCAACCGGCAGCGCGTGCGCCTTGGGATCAAAATCCGCGATATTGGCAAGCAGAAAGCGCAGCGTGTTGCGGATGCGGCGGTACGATTCGACGACGCGTTTCAGAATTTCGTCCGAGATCGACAACTCGCCCGCGTAATCAGTTTGCGCGACCCACAGGCGCAATATGTCGGCGCCGAGCGTGCCGGCGAGCTTTTGCGGCTCGACGGTATTGCCGATCGACTTGCTCATCTTGCGGCCTTCGCCATCGACGAAAAAGCCGTGCGTCAGCAAGCTCTCATAGGGGGGAACGCCGTTCAGCATGCACGACACCAACAGTGAAGAATGAAACCAGCCGCGGTGCTGGTCGGAACCCTCGAGATAGAGATCGGCCGGGAACTGCAGCTTGGCCCCGTGCGAGCCCGCGCCGTTGGATTGACCCCCGGGTCCGCCCATCACGGTCTGGTGGGTCGAACCCGAGTCAAACCACACATCGAGCGTGTCCTTGATCTTGGCGTATTGCTCCGCCTCCGCGCCCAGCAGTTCTTTCGGATCCAGCGTCTGCCAGGCCTCGATTCCGCCGTGTTCGATTTTTTTCGCCACGGCTTCAAGCAACTCAAGCGTACGCGGATGCAGTTCGCGCGTTTCCTTATGCACGAAAAACGGCATCGGCACGCCCCATTGGCGCTGGCGCGACAGCGTCCAATCCGGACGATTGGCGATCATGCCGTGCAGGCGCGCCTGGCCCCAGGCCGGATAGAAATGCGTGTGCTCGATGCCGCGCAAGGCGGTGGCCCGTAGTGTTTCACCGGGCTTGTTGCCGTTGAAACCCGGCGGCTCATCCATGGCGACGAACCACTGCGTGCTCGCCCGATAAATGATCGGCGTCTTGTGCCGCCAGCAGTGCATGTAGCTATGGTCGTATTTCTCTGAATGGAATAGCGTGCCGACTTCCTTGATTTTGTCGACGATTCCCGGATTCGCCTTCCAGATGTTCAAGCCGCCGAAAAACGGCAGCGATTCCAAATAACGGCCGTTCGCCGCTACCGGCGTCAGGATATCCTCGTCCTTCATGCCGTAGGCGCGGCATGAATTGAAGTCTTCCACGCCGTACGCCGGAGCACTGTGCACGATGCCGGTGCCGGTATCGAGCGTCACGTAGTTACCGAGGTAAACCGGCGCTAGCCGATCGTAGAACGGGTGCCGGAAATTGATACACTCGAGCGCCCTGCCCTTGCATTCGCCGAGAACTGTGCGTCCGGTGAGACCGAAGCGGTCAAGGCAGGCCTCGCGAAGATCGGCAGCCAGGATCAACAAGCCGCGTTCGGTCCGCACCAGGCTGTAGGCAAATTCCGGATGAACATTGAGCGCCTGATTGGCGGGAATCGTCCATGGCGTCGTGGTCCAGATCACGACCCAGCCTTTTTCGCCGGGCAGATTCTTCAGCCCGAATGCTTGGGCGATCTTGTCCGGTTCGGCGAATGGAAACCCCACGTCGATGGCAAAATCGGAGCGGTCCATATATTCAACTTCGGCTTCGGCCAGCGCCGAACCGCAGTCGAAGCACCAGTTCACCGGCTTCAAGCCCCGGTAGACATAGCCTTTTTGCAGGAGCCTGCCGAGCACGCGGATTTCGTCGGCCTCGTTCCTGTAAGCCATCGTCAGGTACGGATCATCCCAATCGCCAAGCACGCCAAGACGCTGAAAATCTTTTTTCTGCTGCTCGATCTGCACGGCGGCATAGGCCCGGCACAAGCTTTGCGTTTTTTCGACCGCCAGGTTCTTGCCGTGCAGTTTCTCGATCTCGCGCTCGATCGGCATGCCGTGGCAGTCCCAGCCGGGCACGTACGGCGCGTCAAACCCGGCAAGGGTTTTCGATTTGACGATGATGTCCTTGAGTATCTTGTTGATCGCGTGCCCGAGATGAATGTTGCCGTTTGCATACGGCGGTCCGTCGTGCAGCACGAATTTCGGCCGTCCCTTGGAGGCATCGCGGATGCGCTGATACACTTTTTTTTCCTGCCACTCGCGCACCCATTGCGGCTCGCGCCTCGCGAGATCGCCGCGCATCGGAAACGGCGTATCGGGTAGATTGAGTGTTTTCTTGTAATCAGCCATTTTGTGCCAGCGGGTTGCGTGCGAGTTCGGCAAAGTAGCCGCGCGTGTTCTGCACATCGATTGCGATTGCACGCTTGAGAGTTTCCACGTCCGCGTATTTTTCCTCATCGCGAAACTTGTGCAGAAAATCGATCTGCAGGTGGGCGCCGTAGATTTCGCGGTCAAAATCGAGCAAGTGCACTTCGAGACACGGTTGCGGAATGTTGGATACGGTCGGTCGCACGCCAAGGCTGGCGGCGCCGGGCAAGGGCTGCGCACCGAGCCCATGCACGCGCACGGCAAATATCCCGGTCAGCGCGGGTCGATTATGCTTCATCAGCACGTTGGCCGTGGGAAAACCCAGCTGGCGGCCGATGCGCTCGCCGCTCACGACCCGGCCGCTGATGCTGTAAGGGCGCCCGAGGAGCTTGTGCGCCCGGCGCATGTCGCCGTCCGCCAGCGCCTCGCGCACTGCGGTGCTCGAGACGCGCACGCCGTGGGTCATCACGCTCGCCATCGCGTGCACTTCAAATCCGCACCAGCCCGCCGCCTGTTTCAGCATGGCAAGATCGCCGCCGCGGCGCGCGCCGAAGCGGAAATCATCGCCAACCAGTATCCAGCGCGCCGCCAGCCCGCGCTCGAGGATGCGTTCGATAAAATCCTCCGGGGTGGTTTTCGCGAAATCGAAATTGAACCGGCACACGTGCGCCCGCTCGACGCCGGCCTCAGCCAGCAATTCGAGTTTCTCGCGCAGTGAGGTGAGCCGCGTCGGCGCCTGGTCCGGCGCGAAAAATTCGCGCGGATGCGGTTCGAATGTCATCACGCAGGACGGTATGCCCAGCATGCGTGCCGCCGACGTAAGACGTGCGAGCATCGACTGATGACCGAGATGCACGCCATCAAAATTGCCTATGGTTAAAGCAACCGGGGTTGGCGCCACCGCCGACAGGGTACGAAAAACACGCATCGGATGCAGGAATCCAAGCTAAAAGCTTGAATTCTAGCGTGTTTTGTGCAGTGCGGTCTAGGCGAAGAGGGATGCGGTCAAGACTTCCTGCACCGCAACATGATCAACAACATGTGGTTGCGCGCCGGCCGCAGCGTTTGCCGACCGGGATTTTTTCCGCCTGCTGCGCGAGCGCCAAAGTATCGGCATGCACCAGCGCGTCGTAAAAAACAATATCCGCGCGCGCCAAGAGGCGCGCGGCGCGCACCGTGACCAGATCCGGCGCACCGGGTCCGGTGCCGACCAGATACACTTTGCCGGCAGGATTCGTCATGGACTCACGCGCATTCCATGCCGTCCGGAGAAACCACCGCACGGCGCCTAAAGAGTGGCCGCGGCCGCTCGACGGATGCCTGGTAGCCTTCGCTGAGATCGCCAAACGCGGCGAGCGCCGCATGCGGATCCTGGCCGGCACGCAAGTCAAATGCGTCGAACCCGCAGCGTGAAAGATAAAACAACTGGTCACGCAGCACGTCGCCAATCGCGCGCAATTCGCCGCGCCAGCCGTAGCGCTCGCGCAAGAGGCGCGCAATCGAGTAACCCCGACCGTCGGTGAACTGCGGAAAGTTGACCGCGATAATTTCGAAGTGCCGCAAGTCGCCGGCGATCGACACCGGATCCGCATGCCCGTCGAGCCAAACGCCCAACCGCCCGCCGCGCGCCAGCAAAGCATCGCGCTGCGCGAGCCATAGAGCCAGCGGCACGATGACATCCCCTGCGGGCGGAACCGCCAGGCCGCCGTCAGCCGCGGTCTTAAGCAACTGCCAGTTGTCGGCGACGACCTGCCGGTGCCTGATGACGTGTGCCATAAACATGGTCCTTGAAGGGTTCGATACCGATGCGCCGCACGACATCAATGAAGCGCTCTACTTCGCTTTCGCGCCGCTCGAGATAACGCTCGATCAGGCGCTCGATCACGTCCGGCACCTCCGCCTGCGAGACCGACGGGCCGATCACCTTGCCGAGAGCAGCGTCATTGCCCTGCGCGCCGCCGATGGAAATCTGGTAGAACTCCGCGCCCTGCTTGTCCACGCCGAGGATGCCGATGTGGCCGATATGATGATGCCCGCACGAGTTCATGCAGCCGGAAATGTTGAGGTCGAGTTCCCCGATGTCGTGCAGGTAATCGAGATCGTCGAAGCGGCGCTGGATCGCCGCGGCCACCGGTATGGATTTGGCGTTGGCGAGCGAGCAAAAATCGCCGCCCGGGCAAGCGATGATGTTGGTCAGCAATCCGATGTTGGGCGTGGCAAGGCCGAGTGCCTTGGCTTCCCGCCACAACTCGTAAAGATCCGACTGGCGCACGTCGGCGAGTATCAGGTTTTGTTCGTGCGAAACGCGTAATTCACCGAAGCTGAAACGATCGGCGAGATCCGCCACGGCGTCCATCTGGTCGGCAGTCGCATCGCCCGGCGGCACGCCGGTTTTTTTTAGCGACAGCGTGACCGCCGCGTAGCCCGCGAACTTGTGCGGCTGCACGTTGCGGCGCGCCCAGTTATTAAACGCCTTGTCGCGGGCGATCGCCAACGCATAATCCGGCGCAGCGGCAGCGTGCTCGCGATAAGACGGGCGCGTAAAACGCTGTTCAATACGTTGCACCTCTTCGGCGGTCAGGGTTGACGGGCCGTCGCGCAAATGTGCCCACTCCGCTTCCACCTCGGCACCAAATACCTCGGGCGTGAGTTCCTTGACGAGAATCTTGATGCGCGCCCGGTATTTGTTGTCGCGCCGGCCGTAGCGGTTGTAGACGCGCAGAATAGCCTCAAGATAAGTCAGCAAATGCTGCCACGGCAGGAACTCGCGCATGACCGCGCCAATCAGCGGCGTGCGCCCAAGGCCGCCGCCGGCGAGCACGCGGAATCCGATATTGCCGTCAACATCGCGCCGCGCCTGCAAACCGACGTCATGGACCTGGGTCGCCGCGCGGTCGGACTCGCTGCCGCTCACCGCAATCTTGAATTTGCGCGGCAGGTAGGCGAACTCCGGATGAAACGCCGACCATTGGCGGATGATTTCGCACCACACCAGCGGATCGACGATTTCGTCAGGCGCGGTTCCGGCGAAATGATCGGCAGTGGTATTGCGTATGCAGTTGCCGCTGGTCTGGATCGCATGCATTTGCACCGTCGCGAGCTTGGCGAGGATATCCGGCACGTCTTCGAGCTTGGGCCAGTTGAACTGTATATTTTGCCGGGTGCTGAAATGGCCATAGCCGCGATCCCATTTGTGGGCTATGTAAGCAAGCGCCCGCAATTGACGCGACGCCAATAGCCCGTAGGGGATGGCCACGCGCAGCATCGGTGCAAAACGTTGAATATAAAGACCGTTTTGTAGTCTCAGCGGGCGAAAATCATCTTCGGACAATTCGCCGGCGAGAAAACGCCGGGTCTGATCGCGAAACTGGGCGACTCGCTCGTCTACCAGCCGCTGATCGATTTCGTCGTATAGGTACATGAAGTTTTGCCAGTTTCCTTAATCGAGCCGCATGTTATCAAGCATTCGTTATACCTAGAACGAATATTATGTTACTATAATATAACCAAATAGAATTAAGTGATCTCCGTCATGAAGTTGCAGCAATTACGCTACCTGCTTGAAGTCGAGCGCCACGGATTAAATCTGTCGGTTGCCGCGGACAAACTGCATACCTCGCAACCGGGTATCAGCAAGCAGATCAAATTGCTGGAAGACGAGTTGGGCGTTGAAATTTTCGTGCGCAACGGCAAACGCGTGACGGCGGTCACCCCGCCGGGCAAGGCGATCATCGCAATTGCCCAGCGCATCCTGCATGAAGCCGACAACCTTAAACAGGCGGCGCGGGATTTTGCGGATGAAAACAGCGGCAAGCTGACGATAGCCACCACGCACACACAGGCGCGCTACGCGCTGCCGGGTGTGGTGCAGCGCTTCACGCAGCGCTATCCGAAAGTCAAACTCGGGCTGGTGCAGGGTAACCCGATGCAAATCTGTCAGTACACGCTCGGCGGACAGGCCGACTTCTGCATCGCGACCGAAGCCATCGGCACCTTCGAAGAACTTGTCATGCTGCCGTGCTACGCGTGGAATCGCTGCGTGATTGCGCCGCCCGACCACCCGCTCCTGAAGCAGAAATCGCTGACGCTCGAGGCGATCGCCCAATATCCCATCATCACTTACGATTTTGCGTTTACCGGTCGCTCACAGATCAACCATGCGTTCGAAACGCGCGGACTCAAGCCCAACGTGGTGCTGACCGCGATTGATTCGGACGTGATCAAGACCTACGTCGCGCTCGGCCTCGGCATCGGCATTCTTGCGCACATGGCGTTCGACCCGGAACGCGACACCAATCTGCGCGCGCTCGATGCCAGTCACCTGTTTGAATCAAGCACAACGCGCATCGGCGTCCCGCGCAATGCCTACCTGCGCGGCTACGTCTACGAATTTATCGAGATGTTTGCGCCCCAACTCACGCGAAAAATCGTCGCTGCCGCGGTGCACGGCAAGACACAAATCGACTACGACATGTAGCAACGCGGATCGCCGCGTGTCAGCCTTCCATGCCCCGGCGCAACCCCGCGCTGGCCGCGTCGACGATTGCGACCAGCACCAGCATTGCAATGATGATGGTCATTGCCCGCGGTTGCTGAAACAAGGAGAGGCTAACGTACAGCATCTGCCCCAACCCGCCGGCGCCGACCACGCCGAGTACGGCCGCCATGCGTATGTTGATTTCCCAGCGGTACAGCGTGTAGGCGACGAATTGAGTAATCACGTTCGGCAGCGTGCCATACAAAAACGCGCCGGCTGGGGGCGCTCCCGCCAACTGCAGCGCGAGCGCGGGCTCGGGCGGCGCGTTCTCGAGCGTTTCCGCGAACAAGCGGCCGATCACACCCGTGGTATGCAACGCGAGCGCGAGCGTGCCGGCGAACGGGCCGAGTCCGACCGCAAACACCATTAACGCCGCCCACACCAGTTCCGGAATCGAGCGCAGAAAATTGAGGACAAAGCGCGCCGCCACCCGGGCGGCCAGACCAAACCGTCCGGATGCCGGCACTGCGAGCAGCATTCCGCACACCGCTGCCAGCAGCGTGCCAATCGCCGAAATCGCGATCGTCTCAAGTGTGCCGCGCCACGCCTGCGACAGATAATCGGGCGAAAAATCGGGCGGGAAGAAGCGCACGACATACGCCCACATCTGCGCCGCGGCTTCCGCCGAAAACACCTGCCCCACATCGAGCGCGAGATAGACGAAGCTGCCGGCAACCGCCGCCAGCATCAGGGTGATCGCCGCCCAATGCGCCGGCGTCATCCGATGACCCTGCGCAAACCGGCGCTGATGCCGTCGGCGAGCACCACCAGCAGGAGAAACACCAGCAACATCGTGCTCACCTCGCCCCCGCTCAACATGCGCATCGACAGTTCCATCTGCATGCCGAGTCCGCCAGCGCCAACAAAACCCATGATGACGGACGCGCGTATCGCGCACTCCCAGCGATATACGGTGTATGACACCAGCTCCGGCAATGCGACCGGCAACATCCCGTACATAAACGCTCCAATATGCCCGCCGCCGGATTCAAGCAACGCGATCGTGGGGCGCGTGTCGCCCGATTCAAAAATCTCCGCGTAAACCTTGCCGAGCATGCCGCCATAGGTGATGCCGATCGCGAGTACGCCGGCGGCGGGGCCGAGCCCCACAGCGCGCACGAACAGCAGCGCCCACACAATTTCCGGAACACTGCGAAAAAGCATCAGCGCAAAGCGCGCCGGTATCCGCAACAAGCGCCCCGGCCATAGCCCCGGCCCGGGGCCAATACGTGAAATAGACAAGCTGCGCGTGACGATCAATGACAGCGGCGCCGCGATAATCAGCGCAAGCGTCATGCCGGCGGTCGCGATCGCCAGTGTCTCGAACGTCGATTTAATGACCAAACGCAGAAACTCACCGGACAGCACAAGCGGAAAAAAAGTGCCGAGAAACCTGCCCATCGTCTCGCGGTTGCGCGGATCGAAAAGCACGCCGGGATCGAATTCGGTCAGTCTGAAACCGGGCCACAGCAGAAGCAGGATCAGCGTGGTCAGCGCAATTCTCGGCAGCGCCGCAGGATCGCGCGTGGGCAAAGCCGCATCCCGCCTCAATGGTGTCTCCTTGCGCCGCAACCGAATGCCTGTTTCAAATTGATCTGGAACAGGCCTTGCCCAGGGGCGCATGCGGGGATAATTCCTCTCATTGTGGGACCCCCGCTAGGAGCACAGCGGTTTGCGCCTTATTCCCGGCGCCGGCACATTCAGCGGCTGGTTGGTCTGCGTCGGCACGACCGCGGATTCCGACGCGTACAGTTCGCGCAGCATGTCGTCGCTTACGCGCACCGGGGGCAGGTCGAAGGCAATCTCGCCGCCGCGAATACCGATAACACGCGGGAACCAGTGCAACGCGAGATCGACGGCATGCAAACTCGCAATCAACGTCACGCCGCGCGCCAGCGCTTCACGGCTCAGCTCGCCGATTACCCGGTCCGATAGCGCAGGATCGACGGCCGACACCGGTTCATCGGTCAGCAGCAAATCCGGCTGCTGATATAACACGCGGGCCACGCCGACGCGCTGCAATTGCCCACCCGACAAGCGATCGCACCGTTCAAATAATTTGTCGCCAATCTCCATGCGTTCGAGCATCGTGCGCGCGCCAATGATGTCGGCCGGATACGCAAGCGAAGCGAGCGCCTTCCATAGCGGCCAGGTGCCCAGCCGGCCGCCGAGTACGGCGGTCACCACGCGCTGCCGCAACGGAATCGGCGGCGCCTGATGCACCATGCCTATCCGCGCGCGCAATCGGCGCAATGCCACGCGGTCGAGCCGCCACGGATCGACACCAAGCGCGTGCAACGCACCGCTGGTCGGCCGCAGCGCGGTCGCGATCAGGCGCAACAGCGTGGTCTTGCCGGCACCGGACGGGCCGATGACGGCAACACGTTCGCCGGCATCAACCCGCAGGCTGACACCGCTGATCGCGCAGAGGCCGTTGGAATGGACCAGGCTGACCTGGTCAAGCTTGACGCTCACGATATCCGCGCGGCGCGACTACTTGAGCAGCCCCGCCTCGCGCGCCGCCGACTCGATCCCCTTGTAATTATCCGGGTTGCTGGTTATGAACTTGCTTGCCCTCTGCAAATCCAGGATCTCCTTGTGCGCCGCATTCCTGGCATCGAGCGCCAGGAACGCGTTGGTGAGTTTCTTGACCAGCGCCGGGTCGAGATCGCCGCGCACCGTCCAGTTGTAGTCAAAATAGGGCGGCGTGGTGTAAATCACCTTGATCTTGCTGGTATCAATTTTCTTCTCCTGCACCAGCTTTTCCCATACCGAGGCGTTAAGCACGCCTGCATCGACCTTGCCCGACTCAACTTGCAGCGCGGTGGCATCATGGGCGCCGGAATAGGCGACACGTTTGAAATCTTTCTCGGGAATAAGTTTGTTCCGCATCAGGAAATAACGCGGCATGAGACTGCCGGACGTCGAGGATACGGATCCGAAGGTAAAGGTCTTGCCTTTGAGATCCCCCAGCGTATTGATGCCGCTCGCGGAATTCGCAATGAATTTGCTGGTAAAGACCCGGTCTTCCTCGCGCTGGATGATCGGGTTGGCGTTACCGGTGCGCAACCGCGCCTGCACGAAGGTAAATCCACCCAGCCAAGCCATGTCCAGTTTCTTTGCGGCGAGCCCTTCGACCACTGCCGCATAATCGCTGACCGGAATGAATTCAACTTTCATCCCGATCGCGGCCTCCAGATAGTTGCCCAGCGGGGAAAATTTGCGCTGCAACTCGGTGGGCGCCTCGTCGGGTATCGCGGAAACCTTAAGCCCGGATTGCGCGCAGGCCGGCACCGGCAAGGACGCGATGCACAACACAGTCGCGGCGACCAGCAAGTGGCAGGCCATACGAACGGGATTACATCTATTATTCATGGCAGCTTCCTTTTATTGAGCTAACGATGCGCTGGAAAGGTCGGCCACGTGCACGACTCAACGACGCACGCACAACGCTATTCAGAACCATTTTTAACCGATCGAAATCAGCCGCCTGAACACCCTCAAAAACCACCCCGCTCAGACTCATACCTCGATTGGAATGTACTGCGGGCAGGGTTCGCCGCGCCTACGCCGCCCCGCGTTGCATAAAATCGCGCACGCGAAAACCGAGCAGCCATAAGGTTGCAAAATAAACCGCCGCGCCGAGCAACACGATGCCCGTGAGGCGCACTACTTTGGTCACCGCGCTTGCCGCGAGCCACGCTTCCGCGCCGCCGGCTGCAAACCACAGGCACAGGCCCATGGCGCCGATCGCGAGCGCGATTTTCAGCGCGAATCCACTCCAGCCCGGCTGCGGGGTATAGATGTTCTGCTGTCGCAGCTTGTAATACAGCAAACCCGCATTGAGACATGCACCGAGCCCGATCGCCAGCGCGAGTCCGGCGTGCTGAAGTTGCCACACGAACGCGAAGTTCATCGCCTGCGTCGCGAGCAGGGAAACAATGGCGATCCTGACCGGCGTCCTGATGTTCTGGCGCGCATAGAAACCCGGCGCCAGCACTTTGACCATAATAAGTCCGAGCAGGCCCACGCTGTAGGCAACGAGCGCATTGCGCGTCATCAGCACGTCATGCGCTGAAAACTGGCCGTAATGAAAAAGCGTCGCGATCAATGGCACGGCGAGTATCGCCAGCGCGAATGCCGCCGGCAGCGCAAGCATCAGCGTAAGACGCAGCCCCCAATCGAGCAGCTTTGAGTATTCGCCGGGCGATTGATCGGAATAATGCCTGGCGAGACTGGGCAGCAGGATGGTGCCGAGCGCAACACCGAGCAACCCGGTCGGAAACTCCATCAGCCGGTCGGCGTAATACAGCCACGACACGCTGCCGGTCACTAGGAATGATGCAAAAATCGTGTTGATCAGGAGGCTCAGCTGACCGATCGAAACGCCGAACACCGCGGGCCCCATCTGCTTCATCACGCGCCACACACCGGCATCTTTGAAATTCAGCCTGAAGCGCGGCAACATCCTCAGCCGCAGCAGGAACGGCACCTGCAACGCGAGTTGCAATATGCCGCCGAAAAAAACCGCCCACGCGAGCGCCTTTACCGGCGGGTCGAAATACGGCGCCGCCCACAGCGCGAAGCCGATGAATGTCAGATTAAGCAATGCCGGTGTGAGCGCCGGCACCGAAAACCGGCTATAGGTGTTGAGGATGCCGCCGGCCAGCGACACCAGCGAGATAAAAAATATGTAGGGAAACGTCACGCGCAAGAGGTCCACGGTGAGCGCGAATTTCGCCGGCACCGCGTGAAATCCCGGCGCGCTCACATACACGATCAAGGGTGCGGCGGCGACGCCGATCAACGTCACCACGAACAGCGCCAGCGCCAGCAGCCCGGACACATGATCGACCAGCAGGCGCGTATCCGTCTCGCCGCGCCGGTTTTTGTATTCGGCGAGTATGGGAACAAACGCCTGCGCGAACGCGCCTTCGGCAAACAGCCGCCGCAAGAGGTTCGGAATCTTGAACGCGACAAAAAACGCGTCCGTGGCGACCCCCGCGCCGAACGCGCGCGCCACGACCGTGTCGCGGATAAAGCCGAGCATGCGCGACAGCAGCGTCATGCTGCTGACGGCCGCGAGCGCTTTTAATAAATTCGTGGGCTTCATGGGCTATCAGGCAGAGGGAATATCGCCGGGCTAAACCAGTGATTCTTCTTGCTAAACGCGCGGAACGCTCGTATCATAGCGCCCTTTTTCACCACCGGTTTGTGGAGTCACAATATGGCCAATATAGCATCCGCCCGCAAAGCGGCGCGTCAAAGCGAAAAACGCCGCGTGCACAATGCGAGCCAGCGCTCGGAGTTGCGCAGCGCAATCAAACGCGTCAGGAAGGCGATCGAAGCCGGCGACAAGGCTGCGGCGCGCGTGGTCCTGCGCGATTCGACGAAAGTGCTCGATTCGATCGCCGACAAGCGAATCATTCACAAGAACAAAGCCTCGCGACACAAAAGCCGCCTGTCCGCCGCCATCAGGGCGATGGCTTAAACGTCCCCGCCCGCTTGTGCCGGCGGTGCCGGCGCGGGTGCCGTTACCCGGGCGCCCGTTTCCGCCCCGCGCGAAACGTCAATTCGTTATCGCGCGCTAAATCCGACAGAAAATAGTAGAGAACCGGAGCGCTGCGTTCCAGCGCGCGGCCGACGACGACGCAGCGCACGCGCGCCGCTATCACCGGCTTAAAGATATGGCGATAAAGCGAGGTGCCGGTCGTCGCCGAACCGGCACAGCATGCTGCCGCGTCCAGTCGCCGGGATGGAACGCGCGGCCGACGCATTCAAAATTTCACTTGCGTCTGGAGGGGTGTTTGGATAAATATAGCTACTGGAGTGACGGGAAATAACACGGCGGCGGCAGCCGCCGTATTGCTTTTAGGGGCGGATTTTTCATGTCGCACGTAATGAACACTTATAAACGGCTGCCCGTCGCCTTCGAGCGCGGCGAAGGCTGCTGGGTATGGGACAAACAGGGCAAACGCTATCTCGACGCGCTGGCGGGCATCGCCGTGGTCGGCATCGGCCATAGCCACCCCAAGTTCGTGCAAGCACTCACCGCGCAAGCCGCCAAACTCATCCACACGTCGAACATCTACGAAATCGAGCATCAGGAAGCGCTCGGCGCCCGGCTCGCCGCAATCTCGGGGATGGACGAAGTATTCTTCTGCAACTCCGGTTGCGAAGCCAACGAGGCGGCAATCAAAATAGCCCGCCTCTACGGCCACCACAAAGGCATCGAGATGCCGGCGATCATCGTCATGGAAAAAGCGTTCCATGGCCGCACCATTGCAACACTCTCGGCGACCGGCAGCCGCAAGGTACAGGCGGGCTTCGAACCGCTGGTGCCCGGATTTGCACGCGTGCCGTTCGACGATCTCGCGGCGGTGAAGAAAGTCGCCGAGAACAACCACAACGTCGTCGCCGTGCTGGTCGAGCTGATACAGGGCGAAGGCGGCATCAACATCTGTCACCCCGACTATCTGCACGGCCTGCGCGAAATCTGCGACGCTAATGGCTGGCTTTTGATGCTCGACGAAGTGCAAAGCGGCGTCGGCCGCACCGGCAAGTGGTTCGCGTTCCAGCATTCCGGCGTCAGACCGGATGTGATGACGCTCGCCAAAGGGCTGGCCTCCGGCGTACCGGTCGGCGCGTGTCTGGCGGCGGGTCCGGCGGCGGGCGTTTTCAAGCCCGGCAACCACGGGTCGACGTTCGGCGGCAATCCACTCGCATGCGCCGCGGCGCTGTCCACACTCGACATCATCGAACACGACAAGCTGATGGCCAACGCCGTCGCAATGGGCGACATTATCGCAGACGGCTTTCGCACCGCGCTGAAAGGCGTGGCGGGCGTGCGCGAGATCCGCAATAAAGGCCTGATGCTGGGCATCGAACTCGATTACCCGTGCGACGAGCTCGTGAAAATCGCGCTCGCCGCCGGCCTCCTGATCAACGTCACTAACGACAATGTGATACGGCTCTTGCCGCCGCTCATCATCGAGCGCGATGAAGCGGCGCAACTCATCAGTATGCTGTTCCCGCTGATTACGGATTTCCTCGCCCGCAGCTCTGCCGCCCGGCCCGCCGCGCAGACCGCTTAAGCGGTCTGCCGCGTCATTGCTGCCATGGAACTCCGTCATTACCTTCAGTTCAAGGATTTTACCCTCGACGAGTACGAGTACCTGTTCGCGCGCACACGCTGGATCAAGGACAAGTTCAAGCGCTACGAGCCGTACCGGCCGCTGGTCGATCGCACGCTCGCCATGGTGTTCGAGAAGCACTCGACGCGCACGCGCGTGTCGTTCGAAGCCGGCTTCAACCAACTCGGCGGCTCGGTCATCACGCTGATGACGCGCGACACGCAGATGGGCCGCGGCGAGCCACTCGAGGACGTCGCGCGGGTGATCTCGCGCATGGTCGACATCGTCATGATCCGCACCTTCGAACAGACCATCATCGAGCGTTTCTCCTCGAACTCGCGGGTGCCGGTGATCAACGGCCTCACCAATGAATACCATCCGTGCCAGATCATGGGCGACATCTTCACCTACATCGAGCACCGCGGTTCGATCCGCGGCAAGACGGTCACCTGGATCGGCGACTCGAACAACGTGTGCAACACATGGCTGCAGGCGGCAACGAT
>JAYVME010000522.1:0-2983 GCA_043759115.1 Betaproteobacteria bacterium
TGAAACCGCCCTCGACGAAGGCGCCGTTGAATTCGCCGCCCTGGTCCGGCATGGCGGGGTTCGAGACGCCTTGAAAGCAGCGCGGGAACACAGATCGCCGCAGTGGCAAATCAACGTGCCCGCGCTTCCGGAGTTCACTTGAAGACGCTGAATCGCCTGCTCATCGCCAACCGCGGGGAAATCGCGGTGCGCATCGCCAGGACCGCCCGAAGGCTCGGACTGACGACGATCGGGGTCTATTCGGATGCGGATCGAGGTAGTGCGCACGCAGCCGCCTGCGACACGCAGGTTGCGATTGGCGGCCTAACCGCCGCCGACTCCTATCTGCGCATTGACAAGATCATCAGCGCCGCCAAGTCCTCGCGTGCCCACGCCGTGCACCCCGGATACGGATTTTTGTCGGAGAACTCCAAATTTGCCGAGGCCGTGCTTGCGGAAGGAATGATCTTTGTCGGACCGCCACCCTCAGCCATATACGCGATGGGCGATAAGGCGCGCGCGAAGCGCCTGGTGGCGTCGGCCGGCATCGCCGCTATTCCAGGCTACGACGGCGACCAGCAAGACGAATCTCATTTACTCGCCGAAGCCGAACGCATCGGAATGCCACTGATGGTTAAGGCCGCCGCCGGCGGCGGCGGCCGCGGCATGCGCCTCGTTACGACCTTCGCGGAACTGCCGGACGCTTTGCGATCCGCCGTATCGGAGGCCACGAAGGCGTTTGGTGACGGACGTGTGATCCTGGAACGTGCTGTGTCCGCACCACGTCATATCGAAATCCAGGTGCTTGCCGACGCCCAGGGCCACGTCATTCATCTGGGCGAACGCGACTGTTCAATTCAGCGTCGTCACCAAAAAATTGTTGAAGAGTCACCGTCTCCAGCCCTGGATCCGCTGCTGCGCGAGCGAATGGGTGCCGCCGCCATCGCGGTCGCGCGCACGATCGGCTATGTCGGAGCCGGCACCGTGGAATTCCTTCTCGATGGAGCCGGCGACTTCTTCTTCATGGAGATGAACGCCCGGCTGCAGGTGGAGCACCCGGTGACCGAGCTGGTGACCGGCGTGGATTTGGTTGAATTGCAGCTCCGCGTAGCGCGCGGTGAATCGTTGATGCTCGCTCAACACGATGTGCGCTTGCAGGGTCACGCGATCGAAGTGCGTCTATGTGCGGAGGAGCCGGCGGACGACTTCTTGCCGCGCACTGGAACCGTTGTGGATTTTAGTGTTGTCGATACTGTCCGCTGCGATCACGCCGTCTACGCAGGCATGGCGGTCACGCCTTATTATGACTCGATGCTCGCGAAAGTCATCTCGCATGGAGCGACGCGAGAGGAGGCGCTCGATCGCCTGACGCATGCGCTAGATCGTGCAAGCGTGCTCGGCGTGGCCACCAACCGCGCCTTCCTCGCACGCATATTGCGTCACCCCGTCTTTGCGGAGGGCGGTGCAGTGTCGACCGGGTTTATAGACCACCACTTTGGCTCGGCCGCGACTCGTGTGCACATCCCGGATAAGACGATCTGGGCGCTTGCCGCGTGGCTATCGGTAGCCGGATCGGCCGAGATCCTGTGTACGCCGCCCTCATGGCGGCATTGGAGCAATTCAGCTCCCTGGCCCACGCCCTGGCGACTGCGCTGGGCGGCGCCGCAGTCGTTGTCACATGCCGATCGCGACACACGCGCCGGCCGCATCCGTTTGGGAGATTGCGAGGCGCTGGTGACATCCGTTGAAGGCGATGCACTCATTCGCGGCAGCGCAGTGCCCGCCGGACAATATTGCTGCGTCGAAATCGACGGCGCGACCACCGAATACCGATATGCATGGGAAGGCGCCGAATTGTGGCTCCACACGTCCGCGGGTGATTACGCATTCACTTGCAGCCGCCGCAGCGCTTCGCGAGTCCGGGACGACATCGTTTCGAGTGCCGGCGAGGTGCGCGCGACAATCAATGGACGAGTCATTGAAGTCGCGGTAACCGCCGGCACGAGCGTTTCCATCGGGCAGCGGATCGCCGTGATCGAGGCGATGAAGATGGAACACGAAGTGAGGGCGACGCAGCCCGGATTGATCGCGGCGGTAGGCGTCAAAGTCGGCGATCAGGTTGCTCCAGGCCAATGGTTGATTCGTCTCGAAGGAAACATCGCATGTCAAAAGTAGTTGTTACCTGTGCCTTGACGGGCGTGCTGACCGACCCCGCGCAGCATCACGTACCGGTGACACCGGAGGAAATGGCGCGCGAGGCGCGAGCGGCGTTCGATGAAGGCGCGACGGTGATGCACGTTCACTTCCGGCAGCAAGGGTCGGGCAAGGGTCACCTGCCGTCCTGGGACACGGCTCTCGCGCTGGAAATCTCACAAGCCATTCGCGAAAGTTGCCCCGGAGTGATATTCAACCAATCGACGGGTGTCGTGGGCGCCGACATAGCGGGACCGATTGCCTGTATTCGGGCGCTTCGTCCAGAAATCGCCGCTGCGAATGCCGGGTCGCTCAATTACTTGAAGGTCCGAAGCGATGGTCGCTGGGCCTGGCCGCCGCTGCTGTTCGACAATCCGGTGGAAAAAATCCGCGCGTTCCTCGAGGTGATGGCCGAGACGAATTCGCTGCCTGAGTTCGAATGCTTCGACGTCGGAATCGTGCGATGCGTGGAGATGTATTGTCGTTCGGGGCTATACCGCGGGCACGTCGATTACAACTTCGTGATGGGGGTTGAATCGGGCATGCCGTCTGATCCGCGGCTGCTGCCCATACTGACGGGACTGATCGTTGCGGGCGCGACCTGGCAGGTGACGGCAATCGGACGCTCGGAGATCTGGCCGTTGCACCGTCGGACCGCGGAGCTGGGTGGGAATCTACGCACCGGGCTCGAGGATACCTTCTACCTGCCCGATGGCCGGAAGGCCACTAGCAATGGCCAACTGATCGAGGCGCTGGTGCGCACCGCCCGCGAGACGGGCCGCGACTGCGCGACCCCCGCAGAGGCTCGCGC
>JAYVME010000523.1:0-2983 GCA_043759115.1 Betaproteobacteria bacterium
CAGGCCGGGCTATGTGATTGCGACCGAAGAGCGCCACGCGCGCGGCGACTTTAACGAAGACGTCTAGAAGCTCATCCATGGAACTTGTCGAAATCGCCGGGCTGTTGCTTCTCATCATGATGCTGCTCCTGGCGGGCGGCGTGTGGATCGGCATGACGCTCGCCATCGTTGGCTGGATCGGCATGGCGTTTTTCACCGGTACGCCGCCGGGCAAGAATCTTTTCACCGCGTTCTGGGGTTCCAACGCGTCGTGGGCGCTGGCGGCGCTGCCGATGTTCGTGTGGATGGGTGAAATCCTGTTTCGCACCAAGCTGTCGGAGGAAATGTTCGAGGGATTGTCGCCGTGGCTGAACAAGGTGCCTGGCCGGCTCATGCACACGACGATACTCGGCTGCGGCATTTTCGGTTCGGTGTCGGGATCGTCCGCCGCGACGTGCGCGACGATATCCAAAGTCGCGTTGCCCGAACTGATGAAGCGCGGCTACGACGAGAAAATGGCGTTAGGCGCGCTGGCGACCGCCGGCACTCTGGGCATACTTATTCCGCCGTCCATCACGATGGTGGTTTACGCGGTGGCCGCGGACGCATCGATCATCCGCATTTTTCTCGCTGGTTTCATTCCCGGCTTTATCCTGATGGCGCTCTTTTCGGGCTATATCATGTGGTGGGCGTGGCGCCATCCGGAACTCACCCCGCGGCCCGACCCGCCGACCACCTTCATGCAGAAGGTCAAGGCCTCCGGCAATTTGATTCCGTGTACGCTGCTGATCCTGTTCATCGTCTGGGTATTAGTGGCAGGGTGGGCGACTGCCACCGAATGCGCCGCCTACGGCGTGCTGGGCTCGCTCGCCATTGCGTGGTGGAGCGGCTCCCTCACGTGGCGGAATTTTCTCGACAGTCTGATGGGCGCGACCCGCGTATCGTGCATGATCATGTTTATCCTCGCGGGCGCGTCGTTTCTGAGCATGACGATGGCGTTCACCGGCATTCCGCGCGCGCTGGCGGAGTGGGTCGCGTCGTTTGCCCTGAGCCCGATGGCGCTCATCGGGGTGCTCGCCGTGCTCTACATTATTTTGGGCACCGCGCTCGACGGCATTTCGATGATCGTGCTGACCGCGGCGGTGGTGCTGCCGATGATCCAGAAAGCGGGTTTCGATCTCATCTGGTTCGGCATTTTCATCGTACTGCTGGTGGAAATCGCCGAAGTCACGCCGCCCGTCGGTTTCAATTTGTTCGTGCTGCAGAACATGACAGGGAAAGACAGTAATTACATTGCCAAGTGCGCGTTACCGTTTTTCGGGTGCCTGGTGGTCGGCATAGCCATCATCACGGTGTTTCCGATAACCGTGACATGGCTGCCCGACTATCTGATGGGGAAAAGCAAGTAACGATCCGGTAATATCCCGCGTTCGCAATGTTGGTTAGTCGGCAGAGGCATAAAAAGAGTCGAGAACAACAAGAGGGAATGATGAGAAGTTCTGAACGCAAATATATTGCGCGCGCACGATATGGGTTCGCCGCGTTGGCGGCGGCGTTCGTCATCGCGGGTTGCGCGGGGCTGCCGGCGGACAGCGCGCAGGTCGCGTATCCGAAAAACATCATCATTCTGTTCGCCGACGGCGCCGCGCCCACGCAATGGGATTTCGGGCGCTACTCGAGCGCCGTGTTGCGTCAGCAGCCGTTCGCCACCACCGACGTCGTATTCAGACAGGGCGCACTCGGGCTTCTCATTACCAGTCCGCATGGCGCGTACGTGACGGATTCCGCGGCGGCAGGTTCGGCGATGTCCACCGGCGCCAAGGTTGAAAACGATGCGGTGTCCATCACCCCGGACGGCAAGCCGGCGCGCACCTTGATGGAAGCGGCGAAGGCCAGAGGCAAGCGCATCGGTTTGGTGACCACCGCAACGATTCATGATGCGACGCCGGCGGCGTTCAGCGTGCACGCGAAATCGCGCGAAGACGCGGCTAGCATCGTCGATCAGTATCTTGCGCTTGAACCGGATGTGCTGATGGGCGGGGGGGCTGATTATTTTCTGCCGGCAACAGTGGCGGGGGGTAAGCGCAAGGACGGCAAGGACGTGATCGCCGCGTTTCGCGCGAAAGGCTGGCAGGTCGCGCGCAACAGCGCTGAACTGCGCGGCGCGAGCGGGCCGAAACTGCTCGGCCTCTTTGCGGATGAATACATGGATATGGAACTCGACCGCGATGCGGCGAAGGAGCCGACCACCGCCGAGATGGCCGCCGCGGCGCTTAAGGCGCTGGCGCAATCAAGCCCGCATGGTTTCGTGTTGCTGGTCGAGAATGAAAACGTCGACACCGCGGGACATGCGAATGACGCCGCCGCCCTGATGCACGCATTGTGGGCGTTCGACGATGCGGTCAAGGTCGCGCTTGAATTCCAGCGCCAGTCGCCGGATACGCTGGTGATCGTCACCGGCGACCACGAAACCGGCGGGTTCTCGCCGACCTATGCGTTGAAGGATCTCACCTCGTTGTCCAGCCGCAACCGCTTTTACACCGGAGAAGCGCAGCTGCGAATGCTTGCCCGCATCACCATGTCATTCAACGCGGTGAGGGAAAAGCTTGGCGACAAGCCGTCCGGCGCGGTGCTCGATGAACTGCTCGCCAGACATTTCCCGGGCTTCACGCTTGACAAGGACTTGCGCGAATTGGTGCTGGAGCAGCGCGCGCTCGAGCGCAACACCTTCTGGCTGCCGCAAAACATCCTCGGTCGCATGGTCGCGCGGCAGACCGGCTATTACTGGGGCACCGCGGGACACACGCCGGAACCGGTTGCGGTCGGCGCCATGGGCCCGGGTGCGGAGCTCTTTCGCGGCTACCAGGACAATACGGATTTCGGCAAACACCTGCAGCGCCTGATTAACGGGCGTTAGCAGATGGATGTAAAAAAGTATCGTCACTCCCGCGTAAGCGGGAGTCCAGGAAATGAATTCATATTCAGCGTTCCGGCTTGCGCCACA
>JAYVME010000524.1:0-2974 GCA_043759115.1 Betaproteobacteria bacterium
AACGTCGTGCGCATCCACCAGTTCCATACGGACCTCGCGGAGTTTTACGTAATGCACCGCGCATGGCAGGCGGCGCTCGACGGCGCACCGGTGCCGTTCACCGCAATACGCGTGCCGGCAACGCTACCGGTCCCCGCATGCAGCGTGATGGTTGATGCGTGGATATACGCGCCCTGATCCGGCGTTAAGCTTCCAGTTCGACGATGAGCTCGATCTCGACCAGCGCGCCCGCGGCGCGCACGCTCGGCACGATGACCGGTGTAAACGCCGGCCGGTTGCCGCCGAAATTTTCGGCGGCGATCCGACGCAGCGTCGGCAACACCGATTTGTCGGTCAAATACGCACGGACATAGACAACATCTTCAAATGTCGCGCCGGCGAGGACCAGCGTCTTCCTGAGGTCGGCGAAAACGCGCCGGCACTGCACCGTGGGGTTACCCGGACCCACCACGGTGCCGTCGTCATTCAGTGGCGCCTGCCCCGCGAGGGTGACGGTGCGGCCCGCACGCACGCCGTGACTGTAGATATTGACGGGGCTGAAAATGTCCGGCGGATTGTAAAACTGTTTGGTCATGCTTTACCCCGATCCCGCTAATCCAGCGACGCGACGACTTCAAAGCTCATCAGCGCGCCGGCAGGCTCGACGTCGCTCACCATAAAAGTTGTGCTCGCCGGACGATGCGCGCCGAAAAATTCCCTGCGCACTTTCCACGTAGCCTGGATGTAATCGCGATGCTTGAGGAAGCCGCGCACCATGACCACATCGGAGGGGGTTGCGCCGCCGGCTGCGAGTACTGCACCGATACGCTGGAAAATGGCACGACACTGCGCCTCCGGATCGTTCGGTCCGACGATCCGGCCCTCGGCATCGTGACCGGCCTGCGCCGATACCCAGATCGTGTTGCCCGCGCGCACGCCCTGACTGTACGGGCCATCGAGGTCGCCGAGTGCGGCTGGATTCAGAAATTGTTTTGACATGTAATCGTTTTGGCTCGATTTGAAATTTCAAGACCTTACCGTGTGACAGATAAGCGGCGAGTTTATCCCATACCGGCTTATTCGAGTGCCAGCCCGATGCGCTGCGCGAGTTCCGTCCACATTTTGATTTCCGCCGCGAGAAACGCGCCGAGTTCGGCGGGGCTGGTGCCGGCGACTTCCGCTCCTTCCGCCACGAGACGCTGTTTGATGTCGGCCGCGGCCAGCGTCCTGACGAGTTCCGCGTGCAGGCGATTGACGATGGCGGCGGGCGTTTTCGCCGGAGCGAAAAAGCCGTGCCACTGCGTGACTTCGTAATCCGCGATACCCGCTTCGCGCAGGGTGGGTAGCGCGGGCAGCGCCGGTGAACGACCGGTTGTGGTCACGGCGAGGCCGCGCATTCTGCCGCTTTGCATGTACTGCAGGGCGAGCGGCGGTATCAGAAAAGACGTCTGCACCACGTCACGCGCCACCGCGCGAGCTGCGGTGCCTGCGCAGCGCATGTCTGCCGGTCATTGTTTATTCTACGCCCGGCCGCGGCGCGCGCGTTAAAATGCCAAGGTTCCGTCCGCCACCTGCCTAGGAGTTTTCATGCACGCCGCCGCACCCGCTGATTTGATCCAATGCCGAATCGACGACCGTGGCGAAGCGGGGCACGTCGCTTACGTCACCGTGAACAATCCGGAAAAGCGCAATACGCTCGGCATGCCGGAAGTGCGCGTCGGCATTCCCTCCGGCATGGAGGCGAATCTGCTGCCCGCGCTGATCGGCTGGGGAAAAGCCGCCGAGCTGATTTTCACCGGCGACATCATCGATGCGGACGAAGCTTTTCGCTGCGGGTTCCTGCAAAAGCTCGTGCCGGCCGCGCAACTCGACGCCGCGGTGGAAAAAATGGTGGCGTCGATTCTGCTCGGCGGCCCGCGCGCCATCAGACTGCAGAAGCGGCTTATGCGCGATTGGGAACGCATGTCGCTCACCGACGGCATCTGGCAGGGCATCCGCGCGTGCGTCGCAGCGCGCAGCACCGACGAACCCCGGCGCATGATGGAAGCATTCATTGCGCGCAAGCGAAAATAAGCGTTCGTCGAACCGTCGGCACTGGGCGCCATCATGCGGCGCGGGTGCCGGCCCAGTTCTGGTGCCGTCTTTGCCGCCGCGCCCTTACTGCGGCAGCCCGCTGCAGTACCGCCTCACCGGCTGCGCTTATTTTGCTGCGGGATTGCTGTTGCCCCCACCGGAGTCCTGGGGTTTGGCGGCACCCTCGGCAGTCGCCTCCACCACGGACTTTTCGGGTTTTGCTTCGAGGGGCTGAAAAACGATTTGCTGACCTTCGGGTTTGGTCATGTCGATCAATTTATTGCTGCCCATCTGCACTTGAAAGAAAGCCGGGTATTCATACGCTGAACCGTTGTTGTGATCGATGATGGCGCCTATCCCGCCGCATCGACCGTCTGCACCGAAATGCTTTGAATGGTGGTTCCTGTTATGGAAGCACAACCTACCGTTACGGCAAATACAGGTGCCAGAAACAACAGTCGTATCCAGGTCGCGCGCATATACCCCCCTTATACAAAATGTCAGAACCGTGGTTTCCAAGCGCACGGCAACATCGGTAATTATGATGACATCATTTAACCGCGGAGGGAAACGCAAATAATATTCGGATCAATACGTCGGCTGCAACCCGCAGTCGTTCTCTACCCGGCCGCCACGCTGGCTCGCGACTTCACTATTTTCGCGGGTCGTTACTGATTCTTGCCGGCGTTGTCGCGAATCAGCTTGCCCATGCGCTCGCGCTCGCGGCTCATGAATTCTGCCGCTTCCGCTGACGTTGTTCCAAGCGGGTCGGCACCCTGTCCGGCCAGCTTTTCCTTTACGTCGGGCGTGAACAGAATGCGGCGCATACGCAACGATCGTCACAGGCGTGAAATCGCGCTGCAAATCGATCGCCGCCTTGCCATGCATGAGTACGGTGATCGTCGTGCTGCCATAGTCGGCC
>JAYVME010000525.1:0-2972 GCA_043759115.1 Betaproteobacteria bacterium
ATCACGCCGACCTGTTCGTGCACGTACTTGCGCGCGCCGCCGCCGCCGCCCGGCCCGTTCGTCCACAGCGCTTCGACTTCCTCGCCGACCAGCGCCGCTTTCTCACGCGTGGCCGCACGCGCCGCGATGCGCAGGCGGACTTCGTACGGACGCGCGGCTTCATCGTACGACTTGCCGTGCAGCGAAGTGCTGCCGATGTAATCGACGCGCATTTCCGTGAACGCGCCTTTCAGGCGCGCCTGCACGACTTCGCCGGCCAGTTGAGCGCGTTTTAACGCGTTCGCGCCGGCGTAGCTGATTTCACCTTCGCCGACGTAACCCGCGTGATAGCCGATGCTGACTTTGAGTGTCGGCGAGCGCGGCTTGCCGGTCGCGCCGGATACGGCAACGCGATTGGCACCCGCCTGCTTGAGTCGCACGGTCGTGAAGTCCGCGGTGATGTCGGGCGTCACGTAAGCATGCGGATCGGTTACTTCGTACAACAATTGCTCTTTTGCGGTAATCAGATTGATCGCGCCACCGGTGTCGGCCGGCTTGCCGATCACGCAGTTGCCGTCATGATCGACATCTGCATACGGAAACCCGATGTGCGCGAAATCCGGAATGTCTTTCCTGCCGGGATCGGCGCAGTAGCCGCCCGTGATTTGTCCGGCGCACTCGAGCAAATGGCCCATCACGGTGCCGCGCGCCATGCGCTCGAGATCGTCGGGCTGCCAGCCGTATTCATAGGCAGCGGGCGCCAAAAACAACGACGGATCGGCGACGCGGCCGGTAATGATAATGTCGGCACCGGTCGCCAGTGCGGGCAACAACGCATCGACACCGAGATAGGCATTGGCGGATACCAACCATTGGTACGCCGACAGCGGCCCGCCGGTTTCGAGTACGCGATCGGTGGGACGCATCAGCTTCAATACATCGTCGCCCGTCACCGCGGCGACTTTGATATCGAGCTTGCGGCGTTTGGCGATTTCGACGATCAGTTCCGCCGCCGCTATCGGATTGGCCGCACCCATATTGGTGATCAATCGCACGCGCTTCTTTTTGATAATGGGAAGCAGCAATTCCATGCGGCGCGCGAGCAACACGTCGTAGCCCTCCGCCGGCTCCTTCAGCCTCCTCAACTGGGCGAGTGCAATCGTGCGCTCGGCGAGGCATTCGAGCCCGAGGTACTGCAGCCCGCCGCGCTCGGCGAGTATCACCGCCGGTTCGAGGCGGTCGCCGGCAAAGCCGGCGCCGGAGCCGATGCGCAGCGTTTCGGGCTTACGACGTACCATCAGTTGCCCGGCAGGTTATGCACTTCGGGGAAGAACATGTCCTGCCACGTCTTCGGCTTGTCCTTGACCGAGCCGATCTTGGCCATGAACTCGGCGGTCTTGAATACTTTTTCCGGCGTTAGCGTATACGCGTAATCGGGATTGGAAATCGCCGCGTAAACTTCGTCGAGCGTCGATTTTTTATCATTGGCCCACTCGAGATAGCGCTGTGCAGCGGCTTTCTTGTCGCGGTTGATGCCGTCGATCGATTCCTTCAACGCGGCAAGAAATGCGTTATAAGTTTTCGGATTCGCTTCGCGAAATTTGGTGGTCGCGACGATCACCAGCGCGGTCGCGCGCCCACCAAGGATTTCGTACGATGTCGTCAGCGTGCGCACGCCCGGAATTTTCATTTCCTGCTCGTGGAACGGCGAAGCCGTGAAGTGCGCATCGACGCCGCCGGTATTCGACATCAGCGCCACCATGCCGTCGGGATGCGACAGCGTGACGGTGAACGGGTCGAGCTTGTAGTGATTGCCTTCGCCGAACGCTTTCTCGGCCGCCATCTGCAGCATGATCGCCTGCGTCGACACCTTGACCGCGGGCACCGCGATCTTGTCCTTGTCGGTGAAATCCTTGATCGACTTCACGTTCGGATTGCGCACGTTGAGATACAGCGGATAGGTAGTGACCGCCGATACCCCCATGACGCCCATGTTGCCCTTGGTTTTGCCCCACAGCGTGATGAGGGTCGGTGCGCCAACCGCGCTGAAGGTCACGCCCCCCGCCAACAATCCGTCGGTGATCGCCGCCGGGCCGGCAAGCTTGGCCCAGTTGGTCTTCAACTCACCGAGCCCCAGCGCCTTGGCGTGCTTTTCGATCAGCTTGTTGTGCTCCATCCACATCAGCGGCAGAAAACTCACGCCATATTGTTGCGCGATGGTGACTTCGCTGACTTCGGCACGCACATTGGCGGTGGCGACAAAAAACACCAGTGTCGCGAACGCCGCGAACAAACGGTTGCGGATGCGCATGGGCTCCTCCTGTTGATTTTATATAGCGCCGATTATGCCATTCATCCCGCCGGCATCGGATGACATGCCCGCCTCCACCAGCAATGGTAGTGCCGCCAGCGCGTAACCACCGTTGATTGTGGAAATGCTACCGGCCCGTAGAAATCCGTCTATGCGCGGCCTGTACACCGAGCTTGCAGTCCGCGCGTTACTGCGCCTATACTGTATAAACTTACAGTATCGTTCCACGGCCCGCGGGACGCGACACGGGAAAGGGCATAACCACAGGAGACCCGCATGGAAAAAGCAGCCGCACTGAAAATCATCCAGCAGCTCGCCGACGGCATCGATCCGCAAACCGGCCAGGCGTTCGGCGCCGACAGTTCGTACCAGCATCCCGACACCGTGCGCGCGCTGTTCGTGGCGGTCCGCGCGCTCGATGCGCCGCCTGCGTCCGCGTCCGCATCCGCGCCCGCGCCCGCGTCAAAACCCGCGTCCAAGCCGCGCGCAGTGGCAACCGGCGAAAACGCGCCGTCAAACTCCGGCAAACCCTGGTCGGACGATGAAGACAAGGCGCTCGCCGCCGCCTTCGACGCCGGCAAGAAAATCCTCGAACTGGCCACCGCGCACCAGCGTTCGCGTTTCGCGATCGAAGTGCGGCTCGCCAAGCTCGGCAAGATCGAGCCGCCCGCCAATATGCGCG
>JAYVME010000526.1:0-15166 GCA_043759115.1 Betaproteobacteria bacterium
GGGAATCAAAGGGGTCAGGTCTAGCAACGTAGCATCCGTCACGCTCTCGCCTCAACCAATAGTTCTCTCAACACCGCCAGCAGGTACCCGCGCCTGCAATCAAAGGGTCCAGGCTCGATTATCTTCTCATTGCGGGAGGGCGTCAGGGAGCGAGGGTGCGAAACAATTGTCCACTTACGATCTCACGGTCATGCAATTTTTCATGCCGCAATCCGCTCAACGCGTGCGAGGTGCTTTGCGATGATCTTCCGCGCTTCGTCGAGATCGTAATCCGCCTGTAGTCCAAGCCAGAATCCTTCCGAGGTGCCGAAGGTCTTGGCAAGGCGCAGCGCGGTATCCGCGGTGATCGCGCGCTTGCCGAGCACGATCTCATTGATGCGGCGCGGCGCGACGCTGATCGCGCGCGCCAGGGCATTCTGGCTCAACTTCATGGGGACCAGAAATTCTTCCAGCAATACTTCACCGGGATGAACATTCTTCAGTTTGGCCATGACATTTCCTTTAGTGGCAGGCATACCGAGTCAGAGTAAATTTTTTAAGAAAGCTTCCGCCTACCTCGCACCGCCGTCAAGCGCTATAGGGCGCTGTCACACTAAAGAGTGAGGAGCGCGTGAGGGAGAAGGAGCGAAGCAATTGAACATCATATCCACCCTCGACACCATATCACTTCGTGACACTGTGTGAACTTGAGACCCCTTGTGAGTCGCCGAGTAACACAGGCTGGCCGGGGAATTCGGCGAGGACCTGTCTGAGCTCTCGCACGTTCAGCGTGTTCATTCATATCGAGAGCGAGTTCCACAGCCGCCCGGCTCGTCGAGTAACACAGGGGACGCGCAGGCGCGGCTCACCGGGGCGGGCGGCGCAATACGTTCTGCAGTCAATTGCACGATGCATTCAGAGGTGTTGTTCATAGATGTGTTTGCATGCGCCGCTTGGCGCTCCTACCCGCCCCGGCTGCGCCCGCCGAGTCCGGAGCGCTCATCTTTGGTTACCTTCTTTTGGCCGCGCAAGAGAAAGTGACCAGCCCCGGTCTGCCACCGGGAAAAAATCAAAGAAGCAAACCTCAATCCGCCCGCAGGCCGGCTGCCTTCACTACTTTTGCCCACTTGTCGAAATCCGCTTTGAGGACCGCCGCGAACTCGGCCGGGTTGTTGCCGATGGAGTCCCAACCCTGCGCGCCAAGTTTTTGCTGAATGTCCGGCAACCGCAGCACGGTAACAACGTCGGCGTGAATTTTCGCGACGATCTCGGGCAACAATTGCGCCGGGCCGAAGAAACCGTACCAAGTCCCTGCTTCAAAGTTCGGATAGCCGGATTCGGCGACGGTCGGGAGTTCCGGCGCTACCGACAGCCGCTGCACGCCCGTGACGGCGAGGGCCCGCAGTTTGCCGGCTTTGACAAACGGGAGCGCATTGATCGGGTTGTTGAACATGGCGACCACTTGTCCGCCGAGCAAGTCCGTGTTCGCAGGCGCAGCGCCTTTGTAGGGCACCTGCAGGAGATTGATCCCGGCGGTGCTCTTGAATAGTTCCGCCGCGAGCTGGGTCGGCGTGCCAGCGCCGGTGTTGGCGACGGAGATTTGACCCGGCCGCGCCTTGGCCAGGGCCACGAACTGCGCCAATGTCGTCACCGGCACCGACGGATGTACAACCAGCACGAGCATGTAGGAAGCCACTTCCGTCACCGGCGTGAAGTCCCTGATCGGATCGAACGCGAGCTTCGCGTACATGCTGCCGTTGACGACGTGGCTCGTGGCGTTGAGCAGCAACGTGTAGCCGTCCGCGGCGCTGCGCGCCACGAACTCGGCGCCAATATTGCCCGCCGCGCCCGCGCGGTTGTCGATGACGACAGACTGGCTCCAGCGCTCGGCAAGCTTTTGCCCCAGCATGCGGCCAAGCACGTCTGCCGGCCCGCCCGGCGGGAACGGCACGACGATCCGCACGGCCTTGGCGGGAAACGTCTGCGCCGTCGACGGCGCAGATAATACGATGCCGGCAAAAATCGCGATCGCGAACAGTACTGTCCTGCGCATGGCTTCTCCTCTGCGGTTGATGCTCACCTGCGTCATTCGATCTTCAACCCGAAATGGGGCCAGGTTCGATTATTTTTTCATCGGCGCCCGCTATGTTTCAAACGGCTTCCGTTTGCAGCTTCAAGCCGAGCGCCTTGCAGACTTTCATGACGGTGGCAAAACTCGGATTGCCTTCGGGCGACAACGCTTTGTAGAGCCCCTCACGGGTCAGGCCGGTTTCCCGTGCGAGATACATCATGCCCCGAGCGCGGGCGATGTCGCCGAGCGCCGCGACGACCAGCGCCGCATCGCCATCGGACTCGTCGATCGCCGCTTGCATATACAACGCGCAGTCCTGCTCGGTTTTCAGATACGCAGCAGCGTCGTATGGGCGCGTATACAGCTTCTTTTTCCTGGCCATGATCACTCCTGCAGCATGCGCGCGAGTTTCAGCGCGCTCTTGATGTCTTTATCCTGCGTCGGTTTGGCGCCACCCGCGAGCAGTATCACCAACAGCGCGTCGCGCTTGATGTAATAGACCCGATAACCGGGACCGTAATCGATTCGCAATTCGGAGACGCCTTCGCCAACGGGTTTGACGTCGCCGGGATTACCTTGTCGCAACCGGAGAATCCGCGCCTGCACACGCGTGCGGGCTTGAGCATCTCGCAATGATGAAAGCCAGTCGGAAAAGACCTGCGTCTCACGAATTTCAATCACGGCAATAGTGTAATCTATAGTTTACACGCCGGCAAGCCCCCCGCTTGCAAAGATTTGAGGTAAAGCGTCAGGCCCAAATCGGCCCCGCTATTTCGCCGCCTGGATCGTCGCCGCCTGCAACCGCTGCCCAAGTAGTTTCAGCAACGACAACCCGAACGCCGGATAGGTCTGCACCAGTTCGAGAAACTGTTTGCGGTTGACCGCCAGCAGTGCGCAGTCGGTCTCGGCGACCGCATTGGCCGCGCGCGTCGCGCGATCGACCACCGCCATTTCGCCGAACACGCCGGTGACGCCGGCGGCCGCGTGCCCGTATTCGACTGGCGTCAGGCGGCGTACAAGCAGGCCAGGCGGTTTCTTCCCAGACGTTCGTCCACCAGCGCCACGATTTCGTGCAGCGTGTCGCACTGGAGTCCGCGCTGGCTGGCGATGCGGCGAACCAGGCTGTCGACCCGCTCGATATTCTCGGCGCCGCCAAACAGCGCGCGTGCCGCGGACGAGGGTTTGCCCAGGCTCTCGGCGGCCTTGGCATACTTGTCGAAAGGCACGAGGTCGTCCGACTCCGCGCCCAGCCCCATGCAGAGATTTACAACCCAGTTGTAGATCTCGCGCGACTGGCTGACGTTCCCGTGTACTGCTTCTTTGATGGCGATCATGTCGTGCGGCCGGATGCAGCGGTAGTTGCCGGCGATTAACATCGGCCATTTGGCCAGCGGCACGAAAATGGAATCATGCACCTTGAGTTTCACCGGGATTTCCAGCGCACCGTCGCCGGACCCGAACCGCGCGGCCTCGATGTCGGCCTCGAGATTACGCAGCAGCGCGGTCGGCTCCTCGGCATCGAAGCGCGCCGCCTTGAAATTGGTCGGCAAGCCCACCTGCAGTACGTTCTTGGGCTGATCCGGCGGGCGAAATGCCTGCGGATCGGGACTCGCCAGCGTGATCAGCGCGGGATCGAAGTCTGCCCACACCCCGGGGTTCGTATAGCAGTGCTCGAGCGCCTCGGTGGCGAGCCCGGGAATGCGTTTGAGGTAAGCGAGCGGCGGCATGTTCATGATGGCGAGGCAGGGTTTGCGCGCGCGTGCGACGCGGCCCATCAATTCGCGAACGCCTGGCGAGCCGAGTTGCGCCTCCTGCATGCCGAGCACTATCAGGTCGTATTGGCCGGGGTCCGCCGCGTCAGGCGTGATCGCGGCGAGTGCGCCCGGCAGTTTCTGCGAAGCGATCTCGAGCAGCGACTCCCGGCCGCGGAGCGGGAAACGGACCCGGGTTCCTTCACGGTTGATCAATTGGGCGGTGGGACCCGTGCAGACCAGCGTCACGCGATGCCCGGCCATCAGCAGCTTGGTGCCCAGCAAAGAGCCGTAGGAGGCTCCCAGAACGAGAATGCTGTATTTCATGTTGAACCTCCGTTAGCCGCAGGATAGTCACGCACCTCTGAATTCATGTGGTGCAGTATAGGCATGGAAAATTGACGAATTTGACAATAGAAATTTCACAATGTAAATTTCACAAATCGCCATGACGCCACACACCCGCAAAAGCCACTTCCTCGGCACCAAGCTGCGCGCCCTGCGCAAACGCAACCGGCTGACGCTGGAAGAGCTGTCCGCACGCTGCACTCAACTGGATGCGCAGAGCGCGCCATCGGTCTCCTACCTGAGCATGATCGAGAGCGGCAAGCGGGTGCCGTCGGCAGACGTGCTCGGGCTGCTGTCATCGTTGTTTCAACGCGAACCCGGCTGGTTTGCGGACGACAGCCGGGACATCGAAACCGCGGCCGTCGAGCAACGCGCCGGCGGCGCAGCGGGGGTACCGCTGGAACCCGCGTTCCTGTTTTCGAAGGAGTTGCTGCAGGCGGCGATCCCCGAGCTGCTGGCGCAAACCGGCACCACCGGGCAGCAGTTCGCGCACCTCTTGATCCGCTCGCATCAGGAAATGTCGCGCAATGACTTTCCCGATCTCGAGCGGTTGGCGGAAAGCGTCGGCGAGCGCAAATTTCCGCTCAATGCCGACGACTTGATGCGGCTGTGCAAACACCACGGCCTCGCCATACGCTGGTTCGACCGCAAACCGGTGCTCGCGCGCGACAAGGATCGCGAACTGCGCAGCATGGTACGCTCGTTTTACGACGCGCCGCGCACCATTTATCTGAATCGCGAGTTGCAGGCCGACCCGGCGCGTCTCAAGTTCGACCTCGCCTCGCACCTGGGCCACAAGGTGCTGCACGAAGGCGACGGGCTCAAGTCCGCGCATGCGACCGGCGGGGAAATGGGCGGCAGTCCTGAAGGCAGCGCGGGAATCGCCGCCGGCATGAACGCGCAGGACGTGCTGCACGCGTGGCGCGATTTCGAGTGCAGTTTCTTTGCCGGCGCGCTGCTGTGCCCCAAGGTCCCGTTCCGGCGCTTTCTTACGCGCGAGTCATACCGGGTCGAAGCCGGGGAAAAAATCGAGTTGACGCCGGCCGCGGTGATGCGCCGCATGACGAAAGTGTCGCCGTATCCCTACTGGCATTTTTTCGACGCCTATCCGCCCGGGTACTTGCGCGCGGTCTATCGCGGCAACGGGATCCCGCTGCCCTGGGGCAACATGGCGCAAGTCACCGATCCCTGTCCGAACTGGGCCGTGTTTCGCATGCTCGACGAGCATCGCGGCGCCGATCGCCGATCGCAGATCTCGGTGATGCGCTACGGCGGGCAATCCCTGCTTTACTGCTGTCACTCGCGGCGCACCAGCGACATGGCGGGCAACCCCCATGTGCTGTCGGTCGGCATCGATCTGGTGCCGGCACTGCGTTCGCACAGCGCCGACGCGGACAAGATCGTCGCGAGCATCACCGATGCATGCCTGCATCACCATGGTGAAGCAAGAATTCCCAAGGCCGCCGTCGAGGCGATCAGTGGCGCGGCCCGGGTACTGAACATCGCCTGGGTCGAGGACGCGTTAGCGGGGCCCGCACGCGTCATTTGTCCGCGCAGCGCGGATTGTCCGCGAACGGGGCATTGCAATGGCGCCGGCGCGTCGCGCGCACGTGAAATTACCGATGTGCGCGAAGAGATCATCAGCAAGGCCAGGCGCGGACGCTGATACCGCGGACGAAGCGATGTGCACCCATCTGCGCGACTCAAAGGGGCGTATTTTCTTCATAGCGCAGTCACGCCCAGTAGCCGCATAATGGCAGCAGGGAGAAGTGGTTATTGGAGAACGCCATGTGCATGAGAGCCAACCTTACCGCGATCGTGCTGCTTCTCACTTGCAGCGGATTGGCATACGCGCAGGTATATCCGGTGAAAGCCGTGCGCATCATCGTCCCGTTCGCGCCGGGCGGACCGAACGATCTTGCGGTGCGGCCGGTCGCGCAAAAGCTGTACGAGTTCCTGGGGCAGCCTTTCGTCATCGACTACCGTGCGGGAGCGAACGGCATCATCGGCTGCGACCTCGTCGCGAAATCAGCGCCGGACGGCTATACGATGGTCGTCATCTCGTCGTCGTTCTCGATCAATTCGAGCAGCTACGCGAAGCTGCCCTTCGATCCGATCCGCGATTTCACGCCTGTCGGCTCGCTCGCCACGAGCGACATCATCTTCGTGGTGAACCCGACGGTGCCGGTGAAAAGCGTCAGGGAGTTCGTCGCGCTGGCAAAGGCCGACCCCGGCAAGGTGCGCGTGCTGGCGATTGCAAGTGCCCGCCGGGCGCGCGCGCTGCCGGATGCGCCGACATTCGCCGAATCGGGCTACCCCGAAGTGCAGGTCGACACGCGCTACGGGCTCTTGGCACCGGCGGCGACGCCGTCCGCCACCATCGCTCGGCTCGAAGCCGCGATCGCCAAAGCGCTCGCCACGCCGGAAGTGCGCGAGCAGTACGCCGCGCTGAGTCTCGATCCCGCGCCGCTGAGCGCGCAGGACTCTGCGACTTACCTGCGCGATGAAATCCTGCGCTGGCGCAAGGTCGTCATCGCGGCGAAGCTGCAGCCGCAATAACTGATTCCGCGCAGCGCATCTCTCTGCCTTCTCTTCAAGGGGAATACCGAGGTGGGGATGGGTCGTAATTTGCGCGCCTTTAACCTTTCCCGTTTAAGGGGAAGGAGCGAAGCGACTAAACATCACGCCATGCTCAGCACCGTATCCCTACGTGACGCCGTGTGCCGTTTCGTCCCCTGAGAACCACCGAGCACCATGCGGGAATGCGTGAAATATTTCACGCACTTACGATCCGCTCAAAAGCGGATTTTTTGATCTGCGTCACCCTCGCATGCACATTATCAGCGATACCACTTGACACCGGCCCGCGCGAGGCGTTTACTGAAAGTGCTCCGGTAATCCGGTGCGGGAAAGGTTCTCAGACTAACCATCGATGGTCCGGTTGCTGCAGTCGTGATTCGCTGTTGTGCGCGCCCCGTGTTGCGGGTGTACCTGAAGCGAACGGGCGGCGACCACCTGGAAGAAAGTTCGAGGGCATCCCGTTCCGGGCACCGAAGTCACGGCTGGCGACGCGAATCGCGCCGCTGTTATCCCCGCGGGGAGAGTTAGGCGCAGTATCAGGCCGGCAATGGAGGCCCTTATAGATGACACTTCCAACAGCTAGATCCTGACGCCGGCGACAACAGGCCGGCATAAGTCACGGCAACGTGACGAAACAAAGCCACCACGAGTGGCGATTTGTGAAGCCCTGCGAATTCATCGCGGGGCTTCGCGTTTGTGGCGGGCATGCGCGCCGGTTTGCCGGACGGGAGGGCGTGAAGGCTCTTGCCTAATACGCTTCCGGCTTGATGCCCCCTTCGCGTATGAGCGCCTGATAGCGCAGATACTCGCCCTGCATCAGGCGCGTGAAGCCGTCCGGCGTGCCCTCGGGCGTCGACTCGGCGCCCTGGCGAATGAACAGCTCACGCAACGCCACCTTGCGCAGCCCGCGCACGATGTCGCCGTGCAACTGCTCGACGACGCGCCGCGGCGTGCCCTTGGGCGCGACGATGCCCGACCAGCTGTCGAACTGCGCTTCGGGCAGGCCGGCCTCGGCGATCGCCGGCACGGCCGGCAGCGCGGGACTGCGTTGCGGCGTCATCACGGCGAGCGCGCGCAGGCGTCCGTCACGCACCGGTCCCAGCACCGCCGGCAGCGTGTAAACCGCGTAATGCACCCGCCCCAGCCCCATCTCGATGATGGAGTCGTAGAGATTTCTGAACGGCACGTGCGTTGCATGGATGCCGACCGCGCGTGTGAATACCTCGCCGGCGAGATGCGACGCCGAGCCGATGCCGAGGGATGCATAGTTGAACTCACCCACGCGGGCACGCGCGCTGGCAACGAAATCGGTCGCCGTGCGCACCGGGATCGCATTCGTCACCGCCAGCACGTTGGTGATCGACGCGACGTGCGTGACGCCGACAATGTCGGCGAGCGCGCGGTACGGCGGCTGGTCATGCATGAGTTCGGTGATGATGCGCGTGACGTCGACCATGCCCAGCGTGTAGCCGTCGGCATTCGCCCGCGACACGTGGTCGTTGCCGATCAGCCCGCCCGCGCCCGCGCGGTTTTCGATTACGACTCTCTGCTTGTAGAAGGCGCTCAAATCCTCACCCAGCGCGCGCGCGAAAAAATCGCTCGCCGTGCCCGGCGAAGACGCCACGACGATGCGGATGCGCTTGACCGGATAGTCGGCGGGCGACGCCAGTTGCTGCGCGATGCACGGGACAGATCCCACCAGCGCGCATAGCGCGACCCGCAAGACGCCGGTTGCCATGAAGCGCGGAAGGCTGGCTGCAATCATGCTTTCCAAAATCAAGGCGTAAGGGGTGAGCGGTAAGGGGTAAGCTCCTCACTCCTCACTCCTCACTCCTCACTCCTCACTCCTCACTCCTCACTCCTCACTCAACCCCTTACTTGCCACAAGCGAATGTCCACAATAATTCGTCCGCGCTGCCGATCGCGACCGCGCTCCAGTTAAGGTTTAAATTACTAGTCGCAATTAATTCGCCTTTGGCCAGATTTTCGGCGTGGAAAGTTTCAGCACGCGCTCGCGCCCGTCCGTCCTTGCAGTCGTATTCAAATTGCCGTTTGGCCGACAGATACTGCTTGCCGGCAGCGCCCGTTTGCACGGTTTTATAGTCAAATAAGCTCCACATTTTCACCGTGTTTCCTGACTTGCGCATGCTGGAAGGATCGGCATAGGCGGAAAATTTTTCGTTCTTGCCAACCGTCACCCACACCTCCGCCGACGCGCTACCGCACGCGCCAGCCAATAGCATCACCAAAATTGCTTTAACCATTGCGCGACAAAGGCACCGGGGTGGAGTAAACGACATCAGCCGTGGCAACGTCCGGCATAACACTCAGTGCATATAGCTCGGATCGATCTGCTCCATCCAGCGCCGTACCGCCGCCCACAGCATCGCCGGCCCGTCGCCGGTATCTTTTTCCTTGTGCACGATCTGCGTGGTCTGGGCGCTGGTTTTACGCACCACATCCATCGGCGGGAAGATTAGTTTCGCGCCGCCCGATTGGGCCAGCACCTGCGTCTCGCATGACATTTCAAGCCGGCGCATCTGCGCCACCGCGCGGTAGGCGCAGGCAAGGTCGACACGGGCGGCCCATTCTTCGGGCGAGCATTCAATTTTGGGTGCTGCGGTCAGCGGCGCATTCATGCGAGCCTCCTCTTGAATTGATGCAGGGGTTTGTCGTCGGCCGGTCGTGCGGGCCTGATCCGGGCTGCCTTGATGTCTTACGTCGAGTCTAAGCAAGCGCGCAAATCATTCTACACGGAAGCCGCGCCGGCGCGGGTGGCGTCAAAAGCCACGCGGTGGACGCCGAACAAACAGCAGCAGTCGGGTCGGGCACCGCAGCGTCCGCCGATCCCGCTCAACGCTTTCTAGGTGTCGGAAAGCCTGAACGCTTTGGGATTTATGTCTGGCAGCCAATACTGGATACCCTCCGCGCCGCCCTGGCATTGCGGACACAGGCGCGCGGCGATGTCACTGCCATTGGCCCCGTATACATAGCCGCAGCGCAGGCACTCGAGACGGTACGCGTATTGATTATGATCGGTACCATAAACCCCGAGCGTGCCATGGCATTTTTGCTGATTGACATTGATGTAACCGATTTGCGTGGTTTGCCCCTCACCTGAGCGCAGCATCGTTTCATCTCCCCCGCAACGGAATTGAGTGGCCTGCAGCGAATTGTAGCCGGCGCGAATACTATTGTTCCACCGGCGCTATGGTGACGATGCGGCGATTTTCGCCCAATTCTAGATAACGACTGCAACAACAAGTCGATATTGCAAGGTAGACCGGCAAAGAATTGCGCGATAATGGTTACGTCCGGAAAGGTTGCCGCTTTGCTCGTCTTGGCAATGGACTGGCGATTGCCGTCACCGGGCGTGTTCTACTTGACTTTTCTGGCGACAACGCATCACGTCGATATTGATAGGATAGGCTCTCTCCATGGACCGCGGCATCTGGGCGATTTGGTACGACGTGCCCGACGAGCAGAAATCGGAATACCTGGATTGGTTCCACCACGTGCATATTCCGGACAAGCTCGCGCGCCCCGGTTACCTGTGGGCGGCGCACTACGCGCTCGTATATGTTGGGAAGGACCAAGGCGGTGGCGGTGGAACTGGCTACCTCGCGCTGTTCGGCGGCATAACGGCGCACACTTTTCTCAATCCGAGCCCGGGGCAATTACTTCTGCGCCAGAGCGCCGAGACCAGGCGCTTCATGGGCATGCGCCAGCAGTCGTCAGCCTGCATTCTTGCCGAAGAGACGCGCGTGGACGGGCCCGATGTGGCGCAACGCGGCCTCGGCATGACACCCGGGCCGGTGATCCAGATCGGCAATTACAACGCCGCCAGCCCCGCGGTCGAAGACGATCTGGGCGCATGGTACGCGCAGGAGCGGCTGCCGTTGCTTGCCGCATTGCCCGGCTGCATCGGCGCGCGCAAGATGCTCGCGACCGCCGGCGCCTGCAAGCACGCGATACTCCACGAATTCGTCTCGCTCGAATTACGCGAGCGCCACTTTGCCCCGTACGAAGCCCAGGCGCACGATCCTTCCACCTGGATGGGGCGCGTGCGGTCGCAACTCACGCATGCGCCGCGCTCGCCTGCGGTGGGGCGGCGCATCTGGCCGGAATGAATCAGGGTCGGCGTAACTTTATCGCGACCGCCTCACAAGGCTGACAGCGGCGCTGTTTATCTCGGCGAGATGAGAGGCGTGAGGCGTGAGGCGGGAGGCGGGAGGCGGGAGGAGAATATCGAGAACCACCTAACGCCTCACGCATAGGGAGCTTTGCTCTGCGTTTTGGCAACGCACCCCAGCCCAGCCAGAACAGCGCAAGCGCCGCCAGCAGGTGCTTGAGACTGTGGCCGCTCAGGATGGCGCCCCCGGCATAGAGCGGCGCGTCGAGCCAGGTATCGAACGCCATCGCGATAATGTAAATCGCCAGCGTAATCCACGCCGCGTGTGCATGCGTATAGCGCGACGGGAACAACGCCATGGCGACGACCGCGAACGCAAGACTGCCGTATACGGTGGCGATGTAAGGCCACACGTTGTCCTGCGCCAGCGACTGCGTCGCCAGCCAGTACGCGAGCGAGCCGCATGACAGCACGAACAGGACGACGAGTGACCACACACCCGCGCGCGCGCCAAAGCGGTCGGCAACGATGGTACCGACGAACGCGGACGCGACGAGCGTCATCGGCAGCCGGTCCCAGAACAGACGCGCATTGTCGGGCACCAGATGGTAATAACCCGAACCGAACGTGACCATCAGGGTCGCCGCATATAACACCACGAATATCCAGAGCTCGCCGCGCTCGATAAACATGCCGGCGAACTTCCGGCGCCGCGTGTAGAGCAAAATCAGCATGCTCGCGCCGGCCGCCAGAAACCCCAGATTGGAGGCCGTGTTAAAGAAGTTCGGAATGCCGAGGCAGGAGCGGGCATCCGCGAACAGGTGATAAGCGCGCGGCTGCGGCATGCTATGCGCAAAAATGGAAACGAACACCGCGATGCCCGCCACGGCAAGCAGGCCCAGCCTGATCTCATGCGACAGCGTTTTCATGGTTCGAACCGCGTAACTCCCGGCGATGATCATCTCGTACGACAGGCGTGGCCGGCAGGCGCTTTTCCGGCGTCCCACGCGAAGTTCATTGCCGTACCATACTTCATTTGTCGCCGGAAAAGAAATGTGGGTCCGGCGGTTGGGAACGATAAACGACGGCGGGGTCGATCCCTTATGGACAACAAGCGATCAATTCACGCCTTGTGCGCTTTTCGCGAAAAACCTTTACCTGACGAGCCACAGCACCGGCAGGACGACGAACGAACCCGGCACGAGCAGAACCAGCGCGCAGGCGCCCCATTTCCGGAGTTCGGGCGGTGACGGCGGTTTCAGGCGTCTGAACATATGCACACTCTAGGGTTTACGGATGGTGTTGCCCATTAGTCGTTTGGCGTAGTCCAAAATCGACAACCGGCTTTCCCGATGCGACGGCGCTACGCAGGCCGCAATGGAAAGAGCGAAAGCAAGCGGGGACGGACTAGGGAGCCAGTCCGTCATCGCTCAAGAGCTGGCGGATAAACCCGCCAATGCGGATGTTGTAACCGGCTTACGCTTACGGGCGGCGGTTGCGGATCAGACGCCGGAGCCATGCGAAAGCCCGGCCGCACAATCCGCGCAACTCCGCCGACTGCACGCGGTGAGCCTTGCGTATTGTTCGCGGGGACGGCTCGTAATCGGTACGCATGCGGGCTTTGCCGGGTGACGGATCCAGTCCTGAGTTCTTGTACGAAACCATCACCGTGCCGGGGGCATTCATTGCTTGCACAATCATTCAGCCTTTTTTGCGGGCTTGAAAATACGTTTCTATCCGCACGAGATAGTACTGGGTGACATTTTCCTGCGTGATCCACGGCAGTCCGCGCACACAACGCACGGCCGTTTCGCCGTGTACCTGAATCGGCCTTGGCTCATTCAGACGAAGGTCAAACTGTGATGTCCCGGGTTTCAACCACAACCGGCTTCTACTCGGGCGTGGTCAAGCGCATGGACGGTCGCTCATCTGGTCAAACCAACTGACCATATTGGGTGCGCTGTCGCGCCAGCGCACTTCGGGCAGGCGAAACTCGACATAGGCAACGCCGACCGCAATCGCCAGATCACCGATGTCCGGATGTTCATGCGTGCGCATCAATGCGGGGTCCTTCTCCAAGGCGGCAATCGTGCGTTGCACGGTGGTGAGCCAACGCTCCGCCAATACGGGTTTGCCATCCGGGTTTGCGAAGCGTCTTTCTATGGTGACACCGAACGCGGCGTCGATCAGCCCGCGCCCGAGCCCGTATTTCATCAATGCCGGTATTCGCTCGCCCGTTTCGACGGGAAGCAGGCTCGGGCCGGGCCCAACATCGTCGAGATGGGTACAAATGCTGACGCTGTCAATGATGGATAGTCCGCCATCCGTCACCAGCGCGGGTACTTTCGCAACCGGGTTGACGGCCAGTAACTCCGGCGGTGAAGCCCAGGGATCGGTCCACGCGAGTTCCACTCGGTCGGCCAGCCGCTTTTCGTGGATGACGACCATCACCAGCCGCGCATAGGGAGAAGCCTTGTTCAAAAATAGTTTCATCACGGGGTCCTTGCAAGGTTCATAACAAGCTCAAGACGCGCTGCGGGTCTGCTCGATGGGCAGGGTGCGCGGACTGCGATAGAGCATGTACGCGCCCGCAACAAGCACGCCGCTTGCGAACAGCAACGCCGAAGCGAGACCGCCGCCGAGCTGAATCAGGAGACTTACGCTCAGCGGCCCCAACATCTGGCCGATCGCGAAAGCCGCGGTCAGCGCACTGAGCAATCCGATTGCATGCGGCCCCGCAAGCGTCTTTGCTTCCTGGATTGCGGCCATGGTTATCACCATGAATGTGCCGCCCACCAACAGACCGGACAAAATGATTGCGGCCATATCGCGCCATACCGCGGGGAGCGCAACACCTGCAGCCATGAGAAGCTGGCTCGCGATCCAGATATGCCGGTTGCCGATGCGGCGCCGGATTGCGGACGCTGCCAGTGTCGACGCTAGCGCGGCCGCGCCGAATACCGGCCACGACCATCCGAATATCGATGGGTCGTGCATGACCTGCTTCGCCATCGCCGGAAGAAACGTCGCGGGAACGATGTAGCCGAACCCGCTGGTCGCAAAACAGGCGACAAGGCGTATCGACTCGCTGTCCCACAGCATCTTCTTTTCCGGAATGATTGTTGCGGGCGGCGGAATCGCGTCAGCTCGCGCCAGGAAGGTGGGCCCGACAACCAACACAACGATCAGGGAGAGCACACCCAACGTCATCCACGCGGCGGCGGCGCTCCACTGGCAATTCATCATGACCAGGCTCAATAGGCCGGCAACCGTGATTCCCAGCCCCACGCCCGCGAATATCCTGCCGTTCAACGACTGTTTGCGCAACACCGCGAGTTGTTCTAGGCACCAGGACGAGACGTAGATCATGACCCACGCGCTGGCGATTCCGGCGATCGCTCGCAGCGCGATCCACGCCGCAAAATCGTCCGTGAGTCCCATGCCCAGCGTCACCAGCCCGATGGCGATCAAGCCGCCGCCGATTGCCGCTGCGGGATAGACCGACGTCGCCATTGCAGACAGGGCGCCGGCCAGATAGCCGACGTAATTCGCGGTAGCCAGCCAGGCGCCCTCCGTGACCGGCAATCCGTAATCGTCGTGCATCATTGGCAGCAGCGGCGTGAAGGCAAACCGACCGATGCCCATCGCAACAGCCAATGCCAGCATGCCGGAGTACGCGACTTGATTTCCCGAAAGATGACGCATAAATCGTGGCGCTCGCTGTTTGACTCGCCGGCAGCCATCTTAGGCTTGACCATCCATCATTAATAATGAATAATTATGATTAATTCAATCTCAATTCGAGAACTATGGATTTCGCTGCCCTGCAATTTTTCAAAGCGGTCGTGGACGAAGGCGGCATCAGCGCGGCCGCCAAGAAACTGCATCGCGTGCAGTCCAATGTGACGACCCGCATCAAGCAGCTGGAAGCGTCTCTCGGGACGCAATTGTTCATACGCGACAAACGCCGCCTGGTTCTTTCGCCGGCCGGCGAGATGTTTCTCGGATACGCCGAGCAGTTGTTGCAGCTATCGAAACAGGCGCGCGGAGCCGTGCTGGGCAAAACCCCGCAAGGAACCCTGCGCATCGGCACGCTGGAGAGCACCGCGGCTAGCCGCCTGCCGCCGCTGTTGTCCCGCTACCATCGCAAGTACCCGGCAGTGCGCATAGAACTGACCACCGGCACCAACGACGCGCTGCTCGAGGCGGTCCTGGCGCGCAAGCTGGAAGCCGCGTTTGTGGTCGAATCCGCGGGGGCCGCTCAACTCGACGTGATGCCCACGTTCGACGAGGAACTGGTTGTGG
>JAYVME010000527.1:0-2970 GCA_043759115.1 Betaproteobacteria bacterium
ATGCGCGGCGCGCCATCTCCATGACCGCCTGCAATTGCGCATACTTGGCCTGCCCCATGCCGGGCAGTTCGCACACCTCGCGCTCGCTGGCGGAGCACAACGCCGACAGCGAACCGCAGCGCGTCAACAAATCGCGCGCGAGATCCACCGCGCTTTTGCCCTTGACACCGGTGCGCAGAAAAATCGCCAGCAATTCGGCGTCGGACAGCGCGTCCGCACCCCTGCCCAGCAGCTTCTCGCGCGGCCGCTCGTCCAGCGGCCAATCGGTGATTGCCATGGCGAGTGAACTCCCAAGAGTGAGTTGTGTAGGGATTAACGCAGCGACAGCGTCCCGGGTAGTACGACTTTAGTCATAGGCCTGCCGCCTCACCCCTCACGCCTCACGCCCGCCGGCGGTTTTGCCGGACGGCTAAATGGTTTACACTCTTGCGCTCACCTTACGGAAACGGCTGAATCGATAGTGGAAATGCGGCAAAAACGCTACCTGCTCGGGATCACCGGCGGCATCGCGGCCTACAAGGCGGCGGAGCTTGTACGCCTGTTCATAAAGGATGGCGCCGAGGTTCAGGTCGTCATGACCGAGGCGGCGTGCGGCTTCATTACGCCGGTAACGCTGCAGGCATTGTCGGGCCGTCCCGTGTTTACCGACATGTGGGACCCGCGCATTGCCGACAACATGGCGCACATCGAGTTGTCGCGCGGCGCGGACGCGATCGTAGTCGCGCCCGCCACCGCCGACTTTCTGGCCAAAACCGCGAATGGACTTGCCGACGACTTGCTGTCGACGTTGTGCATGGCGCGTGAGTGCCCGCTGTTGGTGGCGCCCGCGATGAACCGCCAGATGTGGGAGAACAAGGCGACGCAACGCAACGTCGTGCAACTCGCGCGCGACGGCGTCATGATCCTGGGTCCCGCCAGTGGCGACCAGGCGTGCGGCGAAGTGGGCATGGGCCGCATGCTCGAAGCGCAGCAGATTTTCGATGAAGTCAATTCCTTCCTCCAGCCCAAGCTGCTCGCCGGCGTCAACGTGCTGATCACCGCCGGGCCGACGTTCGAAGCGATCGATCCGGTGCGCGGTATTACGAACCGCAGCTCCGGCAAGATGGGTTACGCCATCGCGCGCGCGGCGGTTGACGCCGGCGCAAAAGTCACGCTGGTCACGGGCCCGGTAAATCTCGATGCGCCGGCCGCCGCGCGCGTCGAGCGCGTCGAGCGCGCCGGCGACATGTTCAACGCGGTAAAAAAACACGCGCAGGCCGCCGATATCTTCATCGGCGTTGCAGCCGTCGCCGATTACCGCGTCGGCACGACCAGCAAACAAAAGATCAAGCGCACGGACGCCAATCTCACGCTGAAACTGGTGCCGAACCCCGATATCCTGGCGTGGGTCGCGGCGCTGCCCAAGCCACCGTTCTGCGTCGGCTTCGCCGCCGAGAGCCAGAAGCTGCACGAATTTGCCGACGCGAAGCGGCGCAAAAAGAAAGTGCCGCTGATGGTCGCCAATCTCGCGCAGGACGCCATCGGCGCGGACGACAACGAAGTCACGCTGCTCGACGACAAAGGCACGCATACCCTGCCGCGCGCCTCCAAGCCCGAACTCGCGCGCCAGCTGGTCACGTATATCGCGAAGCTGTACCAAGGAAAGAAAAAGAAAAAAGCTTAGCCGCAAAGGACGCAGAGGACGCAGAGGACGCGGAGGACGCGGAGGTTAAAAGCAAAAAGGTATTCTGGTTCTCAAGATAGTTGCGCCCTTCTTATTTATTTCAATATCGTTTGTCTTTGAAATTCCTTCGCGTCCTCCGCGTCCTCTGCGGCAAAGCTTTAGAGATTTATGAAAAAACTCGACGTCAAAATTCTCGATCCGCGCATGCGCGATCAACTGCCGCATTACGCGACGGCGGGCTCGGCGGGCCTTGACCTCAGGGCTTGCATCGACCAGCCGATCACGCTGGCGCCCGGCCAGACCGAACTCGTGCCCACCGGTATCGCGATCCATGTCGGCGATCCGGGGCTGGCGGCGGTAATCCTGCCGCGCTCCGGACTCGGACACAAACACGGCATCGTGCTCGGCAACCTGGTCGGGCTGATCGACTCCGATTATCAGGGCCAGATTTTCGTCTCGACGTGGAACCGCAGCAATGTGCCGTTCGTGCTCAATCCGATGGAACGCCTGGCACAACTGGTGGTCGTGCCGGTGGTGCAGGTCGAGCTTAACGTGGTCGACGATTTCGAAGAGAGTTCGCGCGGCGCCGGCGGCTTCGGCAGTACCGGGAAGACTTGAACATGAAGGATGAAGGCGGAAGGATGAAGGCGGAAGGAAAAATATTCTTGCAAGCCTTCGCTCGAATTTCTTCATCCTTCATCCTTCATCCTTCATCCTTTGCCGGCCACTCTCGCAAAGATCGCTGATCAGCCATGTCAACACCCGTCCCTCGCGCGATTATTCTATTTGCCCACGGCGCGCGCGACCCGGAGTGGGCGCAGCCGTTCCGGAAAATAAAAAGCGCGCTTGAAGGGAAGCGGCCGGGCACACGTCAATTACGATTGCGCCGCTATTCATGGCGCAGGGTGCGCATCTTAAGCACGATTTGCCAAAACTTCTGGATGCGATTCGCGCCCGCCACCCTGACGCCGAGATCGCCCTGCTACCCGCCATCGGGGACGTGGACGCCATACTCGACTCGATCGCGCAGTGGCTTGTCGGCGCAACCGCCGGTTGATGCGTTATACGCCTGACATTATGAACGCCATGACAAAACTGCTCGCCATTCTGATCCTCGCCATGACCGGCGCCGTCGCCGTCGCCCAGCAGGCGCTGCCCGAGATCGCGCTTTCGATCAAAGGCCACAAGTTGACCGCCGAAGTGGCGGCCACCGACAATTCGCGCACGACCGGGCTCATGCAACGGCGCATGATGCCGGAGAATCGCGGCATGCTTTTTGTATTCGCTTACGCGCAGCCGCAAAGCTT
>JAYVME010000528.1:0-15155 GCA_043759115.1 Betaproteobacteria bacterium
GACAATCACCTGCACTCGTCGTTCCAGCTCGCGCGCGGCCTTGCCGACGAATCGAACGCGCAGTCGTTCCTGTTCGATCATATGTACCCGTACGAGGCCGCGATGCAGGAGGAAGACGTGTCGGTCAGCGTCACGCTCGCGGCGCTCGAGATGCTGCGGCATGGCGTCACCTGCTACATCGAACCGGGAAACTACTATCCCGACGCGACCGTGCGCGCTGTCATGGGCGCGGGCATGCGCATGGTGCTCGCAGTAAGCTGTTTCGACCAGAACAAGGCCGTGACGGGGCTCATGCCGGCCAGCATGATCGAAGATACGGCACGTTGCATCGCCAAGACCGAGGAACTCTTTGACCGGTATCCGGGCTCCCACAGTGAGCGCATGACGGTCAGCGCGTCGTTCCGCGGGATGAACAACTCAACCGACGCGCTTATCCTCGCCTTGAAGGGGATAGCAGATCGCTACAACGCTATCCTGCAGACGCACGCCTGCTATTCCTACTTCACGCATGACGCGAGCATCGTGCAGCACGGCAAGCCCGAGATCGAGCGCCTCGAGTCGCTCGGCGTCCTTGACGAGCGCATGCTTCTTCTGCATGGCGGCTGGCTGGAACCGCACGAGATAGAGATACTCGTGCGGCGCAAGCCCACCATCGTCTGCTGCCCGTCGTCGTCGCTTCACAACGGCTACGGCAATCTGGTGATGGGGAAGCACCCGGAACTCATGGCGCTCGGCGTCAACGTGAGCCTGGGAGCGGACCACGCCAGTTCGGGCACCGTCGATCTCGTGCAGGAAATGCGCTACTGCGTCTGCAGCTACAAGGAAAACCGGTTGAATCCGCGCCTCATGTCGCCTGAGCAGGCGGTGGAAATGGCAACCATCAACGGGGCGCGCGGCGCAGGCATCGCGGATCGCGTGGGCTCGGTCGAGGCAGGCAAGGAAGCGGATTTCGTGTTGTTCGACGCTACGGCGTCCGAATGGCAACCGCTCTACAACCCCGTCAGCAATCTCGTCTACAGCGCGACCGGGAATACCGCGAAACATGTGTTCGTGCGCGGCGACCAGGTTCTTCGCGACGGCCGGCTCGTGCATGTCGATCAGGAGGCTGTCATGCGTGAAGTGGTCAAAGCCGGTGCGCGCATCACCGGGCGTCTGAACATGAAGAAGGTCATGAAACTGAAGTGGCCGGTGGAATAATGCGCCCGCCACCTGACAACGCCACAAATACCCCGGAGATTGTGATGAAGCGATGGCTTGGCGGTGGCGGCATGCTGGCGGCAATGCTGGGTGTGATGATCCCGGCCGGCGCGGCGGCGCAGGCTCCTGCGACCGGCGCTGGACAAGGTTTTCCGGTCAAGCCGATCCGGCTGGTGGTTCCGTTTGCGCCTGGTGGTGCAACCGATATCTTCGCGCGCCTTGCCGCCGCCGAGTTGACCCAGCGCCTGGGCCAGCAGGTGATCGTGGATAACCGTCCCGGCGCGGGCACCACTATTGCGGCGGAGTTCGTCGCAAAATCGCCGCCCGATGGCCATACGTTGCTGTTTACGGACCTGTCCACCCATTCGATCATGGTGTCCCTGTACGCGAACCTCGCGTTCCACCCGCTGCGTGATTTCGCCGCCGTGGCCACGGTGAACTTGTCGCCGCTGTGGCTGATTGTGCATCCCTCGGTCAACGCCAGATCGGTACGCGAGCTGATTGCCGTGGCGAAGCGGCACCCGGGCATTACGCTGGGTAACTCGGGCATCGGCACTGTCACGCACATGACGGCCGAGAAATTCCGGCTGCGCGCCGGGATCGAGGTCACGCCGGTCAATTACAAAGGCGGCAATACGCCGATCGTGGCCGTGCTGAGCGGTGAAGTCGCGATGGTGATGGCGACGATACCGGCGAGCATCCAGCAGGTGCGCCAGGGCAAGCTGGTGGCCGTGGGACTCGCCGCGGCGCGACGCTCGCCGTATCTGCCGGACGTACCCACGATCGGCGAGACGATCGTGGGCGTCGAGGGCGCCGTGATCTCGGGCGTGCTGGCGCCGGCGGGCACGCCGCAAAGCGTGATCGACCGCCTCAACGCGGAATTCGCCAGAGCATCCGACACGCCGAGGGCGAAGGAAGTCTACGCCGCCAATGTCGCCGAAACCATGAAGCTCGCTCCCGCGGCCGTCCAGCAGATGCTCGATCGCGATGCCAAGACTTGGGCCGAGGTGGTCAAAGCGACCGGGGCGGGGCAGCAGTGAGCGGGAAGTGCGTGCGCGTGGTTCACGGTGATACGCGTGGCTGGATGATAAAAAACATTTCACGCTTCAATTTCTTCAGGCCCGGCGCGGCATGCCGGGGCTCGCCAGCAAGCCGCCCACAGGGTCGATCTGCCGTAGCGCTTACTCGGCTTTGATTCCTGCCTCATTGATGACTTTGGCCCACTTGGCGTATTCGGCTTTGATGTAAGCCGTGAACTCGCCGGGCGTAGTGCTGGCCTGCAGTTCGACGCCCTGGCTCGCGAAGCGATTGCGTATGTCGGGCGCCGCAACGAACTTCACGATTTCGGCGTGCACGCGAGCGAGGATTTCCGGCGGCGTGGCGGCCGGCGCCATCATTCCGTTGAATATGCTCGCCTGAAAACCGGCCACCGTTTCGCTGATGGCCGGCACGTCGGGCAGGAGCGCGATGCGCATCGGGCTCGTCACTCCCAGCGGGCGCAGCCTGCCCGCGCGCACGTGCGCGAGCGAGGTGGTGAGGTTGTCGAATTTCATCGGCACCTGACCGCCCAGCAAATCGATGATGGCCGGGCCGTCGCCGTTGTACGGAATGCGCATGATGCGCACGCCGGCCATGCGGTTGAAGAGCTCCAGCGCCAGATGCGATCCGGAGCCGTTGCCCGAGGAGCTGCAGTTCAACTCGCCCGGACGTGCCCTGGCGAGCGCGATCAGATCCCTGACGCTTTTTACCGGCAACGACGGATGCACGACCAGCATCTGGGGCAGCGTCGCAATGAGGCTCACGCCCGCAAAATCGCGCACCGGATCGTAGGGCGGATTCTTCATCATCATCGCCGCGATCAAGGCGCTTTGCGCGACCATCACGAACGTGTAGCCGTCCGGCGCCGAACGCGCGGCGGCGGCAAGGCCAATCGTGCTGTTCGCACCCGGCCGGTTCTCGACGTACATGCGCTGGCCGAGACCTGCGCTTACGTGATCGGCGACAGACCGCCCCATCAGATCGAGGTTGCCCCCGGGCTGCACGGACACGATAAGGCGGATTGGTTTGGCCGGATACGCTTGTGCGCGCGCGTCGATGACGCAGCTGCCCAATGCGGTGCTAACCACGCCCAGCACAACGATCGATTTGCGGTGTTTGTTCATCGTCATCCGTTGGTAGGCGGCCATTATGCCAAATCACGCAAAAAGCGGCAGCCTGGCGGGTTTTAAATTGGCGGGATAAATGACCGGTCGGGACGCAGAGCGAATGTAACCCGGATGGCCGGCTTGTTGGTGTTTTCGTTCTTGCCTATACTCGACATGAACCTTTAACGAGTCGGGAGCAGCGCGTTGCCGCAAAATGAAACCGTCGTTCGCTGGGGTGTAATCGGCCTCGGTGGAGTAGTGGTCGACCAAATCGCGCCCGTCATTGTGAATTCAGCGCATTCGAAACTCGCCGGCTGCGTGGGCAGCACGCCTGAGAAAACACGCGCGTTTGCGCAGCAGTTCGGCGTCGGTAATTGTTACGGCGGGATCGAGGCGTTCGCGCGCGAGGTCAGGGGCGGCGCCGGCGTATTAGCCGCCGGCGAGGATGGCATACGCGCCATCGATATCGCCAGCGCGGTCCTCGAATCCATCCAGTCGCGGCGGTCCGTGGCGATCCAGTAATTTGACGACTCTATATACCATCGGTCACGGCAACCGCCCGATCGCGGATTTCACCGCGTTGTTGCAGAGCGCGCGCATCGAGTGCCTGGTGGACGTGCGCGCCTACCCGCGCTCGCGCCGCAATCCGCAGTTTGCGCGCATTGCGCTCGACCCGGTGTTGAAGGGGCACGCGATACAGTACGTGTGGGAAGGTGCGCCACTCGGCGGCATGCGCCGGCCGCGGGACGATTCCCCGCATCTGGCGCTAACGGACGCGGCGCACCGCGGTTATGCCGACCATATGGCAACCACTGAATTTCACAGCGCGCTGGCGCGGCTGATCTCGATCGGCAACACGCGGGCCACTGCTTTCATGTGCGTCGAAACCCATCCCGAGCATTGCCATCGTTCGTTTATCGCCGATGCGCTGCTCGCGCAGGGTGTCGAGGTGCTGCACTTGATGGGGCCGCAGGATGTGCGCACTCATACGTTGCGCGAAGGAGCCCGGCTTGATTCGCGCGGGCACGTGGTTTACGACGCGTGCGTGCAGCTTGGCCTGGCGCTTTAACGCCCGTTCCTTATACGTTGCTGCTTAAAACAACGCGCGTACGCCCGCATATAAGGCGCGCGGCGCGGCGACGCCGCGAAACTGCTCCGCGGCTACGTTCGTCAGGTTGTTGCGGGCGAGTGTCCCGTAGGTGGCGTACCGCGCATTGAATAAATTGGTGACGCCGCCGAAGACTTCAAAAGTCTTGTCGAAACGGTGGCTGACATCGAGCTTGACCGTCGCAAACCCGGGCACGCGGCCGTTGCTATCCTGGTTGTTTTCATCGCCGCGCGCATATTGCGGGCCTTGCGCCAGCACCGTCGCTTTGACGCGGGTTTGCGGCGTCGGTGCGTAGCCGAGGTGCAATTTCATCGTCAGCGCCGGAATGCCGGGCATCTTGTCACCCGGTTGCGCGTTGACTCCCGCGCAGCCGCCGCCGGCGCCATTGGTCGCGATACATACACTGTTCGCACCGTTGGCAAGCGTAAACGGACTTTGGAAGCTGGCATCGACCCAACTCACGGCAACCGCATAGTCGAGACGGTCGGCTTTGCCATCGAGGCCAAGCTCTACGCCCTGCCGCAGGGTTTTCCCGACATTGGAGAAGTATCCCTGCACGGCATTGGTCTGATTAAAGAGAATATCGTTGTACAACATGCTGTGAAACGCGGCGGCGCGCCAGCGCAACTTTTCCGAGACATTGCCTCTGAAGCCGATCTCAAATGTTTTGGACACGACCGCTTTCAAGTCGGGATCGGCGCCGAAAGCATTGGGGATGCCGGTGCACGGCGAATTCGGATCGGCGCAGGCGAGTTCGATCGCCGAAGGCGTGCGGAAGCCTTCGGTATAGTTGGCGAAACCGGTCAGGCGCGGAGACAACTGATAAGCCATGCCGAGCGCGGGATTCAGCCGCTGGTAGCTGTGATTACCCGAGACATCGGCAAGTGTGTTAGCTCCCGGCGTGGGCGAAATGACCGCCGAGCTGTTGCACAGACCGTTCGGATCCGTACACGAGCTGCCGGACAATCCAATCGAGGCATAGTCGTAACGCGCCGAGGCGGTGATCGCCAGGCGCTCGGTTGCGTTGAAGGTGTCGGTGGCGAAAATTCCAAAGCGCCGGTTGCTCGATTGTATCGTCGCCTGCGGCATGAACGCGTCCACGCCGATGGTGGCGTTGGTATTGTCGACAAAAGCATTCTGGCCAGAATTGCCGAACGAGGTTTTTCCATATTCCGCGTTCACGCCCACGGTCAGGACCTGGGCTTTGCCCAGGAGCTTGTCAGTATTCGACCACTGCAAATTGCTGCCGTAAATATTTTGCGCATAGTGAGCGAGCAAATTGCTCGCCGGACAGTCAGCAGTGGTTACGCAGGTCGGATCGTTGGTCGACGTGGCGACCGGATTGCCGATATTACTGTTGAAAACATCGCGTGTGATATTCCGGTAGTAGAGATTGCCGGCGATGGAATTTCCCGCATTCAACACGAAGCTGCCGCGTAAATTGAGCGTGAAGCTCTGGGTGTTCGTATAGTCGGGATGCGAGTAACCGTGCGCCGCATTGCCCAGCGTCGACAGCGGCACGTTCTGATTGCCGTTCAGCAGGTTGTCGGCGTACATCAGCGACAGATCGAGATCGGCGCGGTCATTCTGAAAACCTACTTTGCCGAAGAACTGCCGGATTTTGCTCGGGTTGTAGGCCGCCCAGCCTCTATCGTTGTACAGGCTGGTCGCCACATAGTAGTCGACGTTTTCACCATGCCCGCCTTGTTCCGCATCGAGGCTGCGGCGACCGCTAGAGCCCAGACTCACTTTGGCCTCGCCGCCGGGAAAGGCGAAGCCGCTCTTGGTATTCATCGAAACCGCGCCGCCCAGCGTGTTCAGTCCGTAGACCGGATTGGAACCGGGAATCACCGTCACATTGGCGATAGCGATCTGCGGTATCAGGTCCCAGGAAACCACGTCGCCGAATGGCTCGTTGATACGCATGCCATCGACGAAGACGGAAACGCCCTGCGGCGTGCCAAGCACCGGCGAGGCGGCAAAGCCGCGGTAGTTGAGGTCGACCTGGTACGGATTGCCCTGAGTACTGTTGATGTTCATCGAACCGATAGCCTGGTTCAACATATCGGTCGGTGTGCGCGCGTCTTGCGGTATATCCTTGTAATTGATGATCTGCACGTTGCCGGGATACTTGTCCATGGGAATCCCCGTGCCGCCCACTGGGGTGGTGGTCACGACGTCAATTTCGGGCAATTCAAACGGCGCTATGCCGCTTTCCGCGGCATAGGCCGGCTGGCCGAACGCAGACGCAGCCAGCATGATTTTTAACACCAGGCTCAGACGAAACGAACAATCGCGGGATGCGCTATGCTGACTCATAATGTTTTTGAGTATGGCACAGCAAAGCGGATCGAATCGCACGGATGATTTTGTCGCCGGCTAATCCGCAACCGCGCCGGAGTCCTTCACGACCCTGGCCCATTTCTGGATCTCGTTGCGGATGTGCGCGCCGAACTGCTCGGGGGTGCTGCCGAGCGTGTCGGAGTCGACGGCGCGGTAGCGTTCCTGCACGTCCGGCAGCTTCAACAACGTCACCGCTTCCGCGTTTAAGCGCGTGATAATTTCTTTGGGTGTCCCGGCTGGCGCAACCAACCCGTGCCAGGTGCTGACGTCGTAGCCGGGCACGCCGGCCTCGCTGATCGTCGGCAACTCGGGCGCCTGCGGTGAACGTTGCGCGGTCGAAATCCCCAGTCCGCGCAGTTTTCCGGATTTGATGTGGGGCATCGATGCCGACGCGCTCGCGAGGGCCACTTCGATCTGCCCGCTGATAATGGCGACCGTCGCCGGCGCGCCGCTCTTGTAGGGCACGTGGTTCATCTTCAATCCTGCCATCGTGCTTAAGTATTCGACCGCGAGGTGGCTCGTGCTGCCCGACGACGCGTAATTCAACTGACCGGGGCGCGCCTTGGCGAGCGCTATCAGTTCCTTCACGGACCGCGCGGGTACCGAAGGATGCACCGTTAATATGTAAGGACTCGATATGAGCAGCGCGATCGGCGCGAAATCCTTCACCAGGTCATAGCCGAGTTTGCGGTAAAGCGACGCGTTGATGACGTGGGACAGGCTGGCGTAGAACAACACATAGCCGTCAGGGGCCGCCCGCGCGGCGATTTCCGCGCCTATGTTGGCGCCTGCACCCGGTCGGTTGTCGATCACCACCTGTTGGCCTAGCCGCTCGCCGAGCTTCTGCCCGAAAATCCGCGCCGTCGTGTCGGTATTCCCGCTCGCATACGGCACGATCAGGCGCACCGGCTTGGTCGGATACGACTGCGCGACGGCCAGGCAGGGCGCGATCAGCAATACGGCGGAGGTTACGCGTCTCATAAGTCATCAAGCTTCCATGCAATCGGTTTTGAGACATGTGCGCTCATGCCATATACAATTCGCGTGTCCATCCGGGGTATTTAAAACAACAGGCCCACGGATTGTAGGCTCAGGGGGAGCGATGAATCAACGCCGCAGGTTATTGTTGGCTGTTGGCGCAAGTGCGCTCGCGGCGCCGTTTAGCTCGTTCTCTCAACCGCAAGGCAAGGTCTGGCGCGTGGGTTTTCTCGGCACTGCCACCGCCGCGGGATACGCCACCCGGCTCGCGGCGTTGAAACTTTCGTTGCGCGAACTCGGTTATGCCGAAGGCAAAAACATCGTGTTCGAGGAGCGCTGGACCGACAACAACAACGCGCGCCTGCCGCAGCTGGCGGGCGAACTCGTGCGCGCCAGGTGCGATGTCATCGTAACCTCCGGCACGCCGGGCACTCTTGCGTTAAAAGGCGCGACCGCGACCATTCCGATCGTCATGGCAACCAGCGGCGATGCCGTCAGGGCAGGTCTTGTTGCCAGCCTTGCCCGGCCAGGTGGCAATGTCACGGGCCTGACTTTTTTCGGGCCGGAACTTTATGCCAAGCGCGTCGAAATGCTCAAGGAGGTCATGCCGCACATCAAGGTTCTCGCTCATCTCAGGAACCCGGACAACCTCGCGTATCAGACAAGTTTCGCCGAGGCGGAGCAAGCGGCCGCGTCGTTGAAGCTGAAGCTGCTAACATTCGAGGTGCGCAATATGAATGACTTCGATGCCGCGTTCGTCGCGATGGCCAAGGCGCATGTCGATGCGGTCCTGGTCGCGCAGGACAGCCTGCTCACGTCCAACCACGACAAGATTGCAGCCCTCGCCGCCAAACACCGGCTGCCTGCGGTCGGCGCGCCTGAGCTCGCCGAAGCCGGCGGCATGCTTGGCTACGGCGGGAATACTCTAGATCTGTTTCGCCGCAGTGCCACGTATGTCGACAAGATCCTGAAAGGCGCGAAACCCGCCGACATCCCGGTAGAGCGGCCAATCAAGTTCGATCTGATAATTAACATGAAAACCGCCAAGGCGCTCGGCATCAAGATTCCCAACTCGATCCTTGTGCGCGCCGAGAAGGTGATCGAGTGACGAGTTTGCAAATTAGAAATTAAGTTCTATAATGCAAATCCATGAAACGCCGCCTTGCTGCCACGCTGCTGCGCGCGCGCCTGGCGCGGTCTCCCGCGGCGGCACTGCTCGGGCCGCGGCAGAGCGGCAAGACCACGCTCGCCCGCAGTCTTTCGCGCCGCTACTACGACGCCGAACAACCGGCCAACCGCGTGCGCCTGGACCTCGATTGGGAAGCGATCACTGCCGGGCGCGAACTCGTGGTGATCGACGAAGCGCAGAGCTGGCCGGAGTTGTTTCCGCGCCTGCGCGCCGCGATCGACGCGGATCGGCGCCGCAACGGCCGCTTTTTGCTCTTGGGGTCGGTATCTCCGGCGCTTACGCGCGAGGTGTCGGAATCGCTCGCGGGACGGCTTGCGCGGGTGGAACTCACGCCCTTCCTGCTGCCGGAGCTCGGCAGACGCGAGCTGGCGAGGCTGTGGCTGAACGGCGGATTCCCGGATGGCGGAGCGCTCGGCGCGCGGCGGTTTCCCGTCTGGCAGCGCGACTATCTCGCGTTGATGGCGCAGCGCGATCTGCCCGCGTGGGGGCTGCCGGCGCGGCCGCAAGTCACCGACCGGCTGCTGCATATGCTGGCGGTAACGCACGGCCAGATCTGGAACGCGAGCGCACTCGGTCAGAGCCTCGGCTTGAGCTACCACACGGTGAACGGTTATCTCGACTATCTGGAGGGTGCATACCTCATCCGGCGGCTTGCCCCGTGGAGTGGCAACCTGCGCAAGCGATTGATGAAGAGTCCGAAGGTTTATGTGCGGGATTCCGGTCTTCTGCACGCGCTGCTGCGCATCGGTTCGCGCACGGAACTGCTGCGGCATCCCGCGGCGGGCGCGAGCTGGGAGGGGTTCGTCATCGAACAACTGCTCGGCACGCTCGCTGCGAACGGGGTCGATGCCGGAGCGTATTTCCTGCGCACGAGCGACGGCTACGAGATCGACCTGCTGCTGGTGCTGGGAGGCGTGAAGGTGGCCGTCGAGATCAAGCTCGCGGCGCACGCTACACCGCAGGATCTTGCGCGTCTCGAACGCGCGGCGGACCTCGTGTCGGCCGAGCACCGGTACGTGGTGTGCCAGACGGTGGAACCGGTGGCGAGCGGCACGCGCGGTACGCTCGATCTCGCCGCGGCGATCGCGCGCCTGCAGAAACTGGGCCGCGCGCGGCGTTAAACGCGAAGACCGCCGCATCATCGGAGCGGATGCAACGTACCGCTCAATGCGGCGCATAGCGACGGCACTATTTAAGGAGATAAATTGAATACTCGCCGCAAACTGCTTGTCGCACTTGGCGCGGCTGCGTTCGCCTCACCCCTCACGTCTCACGCCCAGCCGGCGGCGAAGGTCTGGCGCATCGGTTACCTCGACTATGGTTCGCGAAAATCGATGGTGGATGCCGGCAGATATGCCGCGCTGATGGACGGGCTGCGCGAACAGGGTTATGTCGAGGGCAAGAATTTTGTGCTCGAAGCGCGATACGCGGACGGCAATGCGGAACGCGCGGACGGGCTCGCGGTGGAATTGGTGAAGCAAAAGGCAGACCTAATCCTGGTAACGGGAACACCCGCAGGCCACGCGGCGAAGCGCGCGACGACCACGATTCCCATCGTCATCACCACCGTGGTCGATCCGGTGGGCGACGGTTTTGCCGCCAGCCTGGCGCGGCCCGGCGGCAACATCACCGGCATGTCCAGCGGCGTCGAAGATACGGTTCAAAAGCTGGTCGAGTTATTGAACGTCGCGGTTCCCAAATCGAAGCGCATCGCGGTAATCGTCAACCCGGGGAACCGGATGCACACGCCGCTGCTGTCACGCATCCAGGCCGCCGCGAAACAAGTCGGCAAGCAGGTCTTGCCGATGAGCGTGCGCACGGCTGACGAGATCGAGCGCAGCTTCGCGACGATGGCAGGCGAACGCATCGATGCCGTGATCATACTCATCGACGGGCTCGCGTTCCAGCAGCGGGCGCAGATCGCCGGCCTCGCTCTCAAGCACCGGCTACCGTCGATTTATTCGCAGCCGCAATATGCCGAAGCCGGCGGCCTGATGAGCTATGGATCGGATACCACCGACAATTTCCGCCGCGCCGGGATATTCGTGGACAAGATATTCAAAGGTGCGAAGCCCGGTGACATTCCGTTCGAGCAGCCGACGCGGTATTACTTCGTGATCAACCGCAAGACCGCGAACGCGCTCGGCGTCAAAATCACCGGCGAACTGCTGACGCGGGCGGACAAGGTGATCGAATAATGCGCGAGAGCGGACAGCAAGCTGCCGGCGCGGGTTGTCACGCAAACTCAGGATTAGCGATTGAGCGATCAGGTGACTGAGTTGCTAAATCGCTTAATTACTTAGAAGCGGTCTCAAAACATTTGGAACCGCCGATGAACGCCGATGAACGCAGATAAGCTCAAAAGACCGGGCGTTCGTTCGGGGCCGGGTCTCGATCTTATATCGGCGTCAATCGGCGTTCATCGGCGGTTGCTGGTCGGTTTTGTGTTTTGAGATGGGTTCTTAATCGCTCAATCACCGGTTTTTTAACCCGCGGCTGATTTGCGCAAGCGCTGCTCGCCGCCCGCGCGCAAGAGGTCCATCAGCGTGCGCGTCGAGCCGAAGTCTTCGAGCCGCGTTACCGCGTCGATGACGGCGTCGATGTTGGCGGCGGGCAGGCGCGTCTTTGCGTAAGTGCGGAACTTCGCCTCGATCTGCGCGCGCGTGAGCGGGTTCTCGGCGGAGCCGCGTGGGTGGTCGCAGCGCACGCTGAGTGTTTTGCCGTCGGTGGTTTGCGCTTCTACCACCGCCTGCACGCCGGTGAGCGCCGGGTCTATCGTTACTTCGACCTGTTCCGCCGCGAACTTGCGTAGTACCGGATCGTCGTAGCGCGCGGGATCGAACTGCGCGAGCGACAACTCGCGGTCATGCAGAATCACGGCCGCCGCATAATGTGTCGAAAGCAGCGCGTCGAACTTACCTTTGTAGCGCGGGAATATGCCGTGCATATCGACTGCGGTCTTGCCCATTGTCACGTTGAGCTTCTTCACCTGTTCCGGGCGCAGATTGTTTTTTTCGACGAGGTCGAACATCGCGGTGATGAAACCCTGAATGGTCGATGCCGATGGCCACAGACGCAGCGCGATTTGTTCGAGTTCCCAGCGGTGTCCAAGCTGATCGGTCGCGTCGGCGGGGCGCCCGCCGTTCGAATAAGTGTTGAAGAGACCGCCGTCCTTGTGCGTGAGAAATTCGCTGGTGGCGAGAAAATTTTGCTGTGCGAGCAGCGCCGCCATCAGTCCCGACAGCGCGCCGCGACACTGATGAAACTTGACGGTCGGTGTTCCCCATGCGGCAAAGGTGCCGGCGGACTGGCTGCCCGCGAGCCCGAAGGCTTTCGCCATGGTCGCGGCGTCGAGTCCCAGCAATCGTCCCACGGCTGCAGCGGAGCCGAATGGACCGATGACTCCGGGCCCGTGCCAGCCGCGCTTGCGCGCCTCCGGGTAGTCGAGGCCGAGGCCGACGCGCGTCGTGATTTCGCAGCCCGCCGCGATCGCGACCAGCAGGTCGCGGCCTGACAGTCCGTCGCGCTCGGCGATGGCGAGCGCGGGCGGTATCACTTCCGGCGCCACGTGGGTGAGGGTGGAGCGGTGGATGTCGCACATGGTGACGGCGGTGATCAGGTAGCCGTTCAACAGGGTGGCGCCCGCGAGCGACAGGCGGTCGCCGCCGATGACGCTGCTCTCGTTTGACTGCGCAAGGCCCGAAGCAAGCGCCGCAAGTTGATGGGTTTCCTCGCCCTGGTGTCCGGCAACCGCGCACGCGAGCGAATCGAGCAGCACGTCCTTGCAGTATTCGCGCGTGCGTTGCGGAATGTCTTCGTATTTCAGCGTGGCCGCGAATTGGGCCAGTACCTGTGTCACATCACCTGCCATCACAATCTCCTTCGATATTCGTGCCGGTCGCCAGGCCGGTTGGTTGGGCCATCATAAGGCTCGCTACGCTAAATTAAAAGGGCTAAACCATTAACCGCAAAGGACGCAAACCTAGGCTTAAAGCTTCACCGCAAAGGACGCGAAGGACGCAAAGGAAACCGATTTTGCAAATAAAAAACGGTGCATCAGGCAAAAAATTCGCATCGTTAATATTGGGAAAACGCGTTTAATTATATTGAAGTTTCCCTTTGCGTCCTTGGCGGTTCAAGATCTAAGTTTTAAAGTTACGGTACATCACTCCGCGCGCAGGCCGGCTTTTTTCGCGATCGCCGCGTAACGCGCCGTTTCGTTTTTCACCAGCCGCGCCAGATCGTCCGGCGTGCCCGGCCATGGATCCATGCCGGCGGCCGTCAGGCGGTCGCGCAGATCGGGCGCATTGAGCGCGCGGTTGATTTCCTGATTGAGCCGCACTACGATGTCGCGCGGTGTCGCGGCGGGCGCGAACATCGCGTACCAGATCGGCATCACGAAGTCGTCGACGCCGGCTTCCTTCGAGGTCGGCACGTTGGGCAGGGCGGCGACGCGTTTCTCCGCCAGCACCGCGACCGCGCGCACCTTGCCGGCTTGGATAAGCGGCAGCACGGAGGCCACCGAGACGATGACTTCATCGACCTCGCCGCCGATCAGCGCCAGCGTGGCAATGGTGGCGCCTTTGTACGGAATGTGCACCATGTTGATTTTCGTGAGGCTGATCAGCAGTTCGTTGGCGAGGTGATTGGTGGTGCCGGGGCCGCCCGATCCGTAATTGAGCTTGCCCGGATGCGCGCGCGCCAGCGCAATGAACTCCTTGAGCGTTTTCGCCGGCACCGACGGGTGCACCAGCAGGACGTTCTGGATCGAAGCGAGCCGCGCCACAGGTGCCAAGTCCCGCGCCGCGTCGTAATCGAGGTGCGCATAAAGAGAAGGACTGATCGCGATCGTGGGCGAGGTTATCAGGATGGTGTAGCCGTCGGGCGCCGATTTGGCCGCCAACGCGATCCCCAGATTGCCGCCGGCGCCCACCCGGTTGTCGGCCACGATGTTCTGGCCGAGCTGTTCGGAGAGTTTCTGGCTCAGCGCGCGGCCGAGGAGATCGCTCGGTCCGCCGGCCGGAAACGACACGATCATGCGGATCGGCTTGGTGGGATACGATTGCGCGTGCGCCGCGCCGCACCAGAGCGCAAAAACAATCCATAGCGTGATGGCGCAACGACGGTGCAGCAGGGGGCGCATTATCTCCTCACGGATCGTGCAATGTTGTTGGCTTGCGGATTACAGTATGAGTCTACTGCATCGCGTCCGCTCGATCCAACGCGGATGGGAAGGAAGCCGCGCACCAGCATGGACACGCTGCTCGTGCGCGTCGACACGGATGAGGGCGTGACCGGCTGGGGCGAGGGCTTCGGTCACCGTATCTTTACCGCAACCAAAGCGGCGCTCGATTCGTTCATCGGTCCGATGTGCGTCGGCAGTTTGAGCGGCTCGACCCAGATTGGCGCGCATCCCTAAGCGGATTACGCGCAGAGGTGCGGATTCTCGATTGACACGATATACTCGATCGGGTATATTTCTTCATGGCTCCTTTGCCTTTATTGCCGCCCGAGAAACCTTTGCATTGGGTCGGCTCCGCGAAAAAGGATTACCTGGCTTTTCCGATCGAGGTGCAAAGCGAGATGGGCTACGCTCTCGGCCTCGCACAGCTAGGGACGAAACATCCGAATGCCAAGCCTTGGAAAGGAGAGGGGCCGGGCGTATTTGAAATCGTCGAGGACTATCGCGGCGACACCTATCGCGCGGTCTACACGGTGCGCTTCGCCGGTGCGGTGTATGTGCTGCACGCCTTCCAGAAGAAATCGACACGGGGCATCAAGACACCACTGGCGGATGTGCGGTTGATCGGCAAGCGGCTCAAGCGAGCACAATCTGATTACGAGAGCAGGTAATGAATACCGGAGGCACTATGAAGAGCATCGCCATCACCCGCGGCACTACCAACGTATTCGCCGATCTGGGGTTCCCAGACGCCGCCGAACGCCAGACGAAAACGCGCCTCGCGTTCGCCATCAATGAGCTACTGAAAAGCCGCCGACTGAAGCAGCGCGAAGCCGCTGAACTGCTCGGCATTCCGCAACCGAAGGTGTCGGCGGTCAAGAACTATCGCCTCGACAACTTTTCGGTCGAACGCCTTATGGAATTTCTCACCGCGCTCGATCAGGACGTGGAAATCAGAATTCGCCCGCGCGCCACGAAGGGCAAGGGCGGCCGAATTTCCGTTCTGGCGGCGCA
>JAYVME010000529.1:0-15154 GCA_043759115.1 Betaproteobacteria bacterium
CTGACGCTCGGCGGCTGGCTTGGCGGCGCGCTGCAGTGGCACTTCGCGGCGATGTGGGTGCTGGCGTTCAACGGCATTGCCTACCTGCTCTACGGGATACTGGGGGGGCATTTCAGGTTGAATTTTTTGCCGCTTACGCCGCGCGCCATATGGAACGAATTCAGGACGGCGCTACGCGGCAGGATTACGCATCAGCTCGGCGTTTACAACGCAGTGCAGCGCGCCGCTTATGTCGGGGTCATAGGTGTAATCGTGCTGCTCGTGCTGTCCGGCCTTGCCATCTGGAAGCCGGTACAGTTTCAGGAGCTCGCGGCGTTGATGGGCGGTTTCGAAGGGGCGCGCTGGATTCATTTCGCGGCGATGTCGCTGGTGGTGCTATTCATATTCGTCCACGTGATTATGGTGGCGCTGGTGCCGCGCACTTTCCTGCCGATGTTGACCGGTCGCGCTAAAGCAAGCGCGGACCGACATGGAGGCTGACATGAATAATCTACCCAGGAAACCCGACCGCAATCTGGTGGCGCCGACACGCGAGATCGTCAAACTCGAGCGCCGGCTTTTTCTGAAGCAGGGCTTGAGTCTGGGCGCGCTGACGCTCTTGGCGGGCTGCGACGTTACAGACGCCGACGCGGTGCAAAAAGTCCTGTGGAACATGTCGCGCTGGAATGACCGCGTGCAGGCGGCGATCTTCGATCCAAACAAACTGGCGCCGGAATTCCCGGCAAGCGCGATCACCAAGCCGTTTCCGTTCAACGCGTTTTACGCCGAATCAGAGGCGCCGCGCGTCGATCCGGCGGCCTACCAGCTCGAGCTCGGCGGACTGGTGCGGGACACGACGGCGTGGACGCTCGATAAACTTTATGCGCTGCCGCAATCGAGCCAGATCACGCGCCATATCTGCGTCGAGGGCTGGAGCGCGATCGGCCAATGGAGCGGGGTCACGTTCAAGACTTTTCTGGAGCGGGTGGGCGCCGACCTGACCGCGAAATATGTCGGCTTCAAATGCGCCGATGATTATTACACCAGCATCGACATGCCGACCGCGCTTCACCCGCAGACGCTGCTCACCTTCAAATTCGCGGATGAGTTGCTGCCGGCGGCCTATGGTTTTCCGATGAAATTGCGCATGCCGACCAAGCTCGGCTTCAAGAACCCGAAGCACATCACCGCGATTTTCGTCACCAACGACTATCCCGGCGGCTACTGGGAAGATCAGGGCTACAACTGGTTCAGCGGTTCGTAGGTACCGGTGAATACTGACGAGTCACGACTTCTTGGCGGCAGCGCCCCCGAGTAGCGCCGCAGTCGGCCGTCGCGGCTTGGCGTGCGGGTGGACGCGGCCCGGCGCGGGCGCCGCGGCATTGTCGGACTGCTTGGACTCGTAGGGTTTGCTGAAATCGAAACCGCCCGGCAGGGGCGCGGCCGCCGGTTTTGAATGCGGGCTTGAATGCGGTTTTGAATGCGGTTTGCCGTGCGGCTGCTTGTGGCTCGACGCGTGGCGCGGCGCCGCGTGGCGTCCTTCGCTGGCGCCGGACTTTCGCTTGCTCGCAAATTCAGGCAATGGCAATCGTTCGAGCTTGCTTTTTAATTCGCGCTCGATGTCGTCAAGCATGCGGTGCTCGTCCGCGCACACCAGCGAAATCGCCGCGCCCGTGCTGCCGGCGCGGCCGGTGCGGCCGATGCGGTGGATGTAATCTTCGGCGGCGTACGGCAATTCATAATTGATCACGAAGGGCAGCAATTCGATATCGAGCCCGCGCGCGGCAATATCCGTGGCGACCAGTATGTTAACCGCGCCCTGTTTGAAGTCTTCCAGTGCCTGGGTGCGTTCGCCCTGGGTGCGATCGCTGTGAATCGCCGTCGCCGCAACGCCGTCGCGCACCAGCTCGCGCATCAGCCGGTTGGCGTCGCGCTTGGTGCGCACAAATACCAGCGCCTGGCGTATATCGCGGCTCTTGATTAAATGGGTGAGGAGCGCACCCTTGCGCTCAGCCTCAATTTCATACATCTGGTGCGTCACCAGATCGGTGGGCGCATTACGGCGCGCAACTTCAACCGATACCGGGGAGCGCAGGATCTGGTTCGCGAGCCGCTTGATCTCGTCCGAAAACGTTGCCGAGAACATCAGGTTCTGACGTTGCGCCGGGAGCAGCGCAATGATGCGCTTGATGTCCGGCATGAATCCCATGTCGAGCATGCGGTCGGCCTCATCGAGCACGAGAATCTCCACGCGCGTCAGGTTGACGGTTTTCTGCTGCACGTGATCGAGCAGGCGGCCGGGTGTCGCGACCAGGATTTCAACCCCTTCGCGCAGTGCCTTGATCTGCGGATTGATGTCCACTCCGCCATAAACCACGGTTGAGCGTAGCGCGAGGTACTTGCCGTAATTGCGCACGCTTTCCTCGACCTGCGCCGCGAGTTCGCGGGTGGGCGTCAGTATCAGCGCGCGGATCGAATGTCTGGCCGGTGAGGGGCTGGTATTCTGGTGCGGTGCCAGCATTTGCAGAATCGGCAGCGCAAAACCCGCGGTTTTACCGGTGCCCGTTTGCGCGCAACCCATGATGTCCTGATGGGCGAGGACCGGCGGGATTGCTTTGAGCTGGATAGGGGACGGCTCGGTATAGCCTTGATCTGCGATTGCGTGCAGCAACTCCGGCAATAAGCCGAGGGAATCAAACGACATTAGTAAAAACTCCTGGAATTTACCGGAAACAGCGCGCAACAGATCATAGGTTGCCGCCGGCAGCAGATGACGGACGCGGCTTCTGGACTGGCAAAAACGCTGCGAAGGGTGTTACTAAGCACTTGTTTTACAATTATAACCTTCCCGCCGCTAAACCGCCAGTCCGATCGGGTAGTGAGATCTGCAGCGGTTTTGAGTGGCCGCCGGACGAAGTGCCAAGGCGGATTTGGGGCGCACGAGGCCTTGAAAATATTTCGTCGCGCCCATGGCATGCCGGTCGGGATGGACATCTCGATTCAGTCTGTTGGGCATTGAAAAATCACATAAAATTCAAGAAAATCTGGTAGATTGTTATAGCTCGCCGGTAATCACACTGAATTTATGACCATAAACTTGGTTTAGGCATGATAAACGCTGATCATTCGCGGCCGGTGCCCGCGTCCGGCGGGTTTCCGCTCATTCTTACACTCGATACGAATGGTGTTCCACATCGCTGGATCACCTGGCAGCACGCGTGCTTTTATTATGCCAAGGACCAGATTGCATGGACCGCCGGCGAGCATGCGTTCACGGTGCTGGGCGGTTACAACCGCGTATCCGGCGAGCGCTCGCATATCGAGGCCAGCAGCATTATTGCGATCAAGGGCAAGGCCATGGCGATGCGCGCATTCAGCCAGGTGCCGCCGCTGAACAACCGCGAGTTGTTTCACCGCGATCGTTATCTGTGCGCTTTTTGCGGCAATGTTCTGCCGGCGTCCAGGCTAACGCGCGACCATGTGATTCCGTTTTCGCGCGGAGGCCGGGACAGCTGGATGAACGTAGTGACCGCCTGTCGTTCGTGCAACGAGAGAAAAAGCGATCGCACGCCCGAAATGGCGAATATGGAATTGCTGTACCTGCCGTACGTCCCCAACCGCGCTGAATATCTGATCCTGACCAACCGGCGCATACTGGCCGACCAGATGGAGTTTCTTGCGCAACATGTGCCGGCGCAAAGCCGGCTGCACCAGACGGTATAGGGGAGGCGGGGCGTTTAACCGCCGCGTTTCCGGAGTTCGGACATCAGTTTGAAAGTTTCTTCGGGCGTCGGCGCCGCCCGACCCCTGTCGCGGAAAATGAGCCAGAATATCGCGCCATTAGTCAGCACAAAAAACACTTCGATATACAGGATCGCCGTAACGATCACGTGATTCGCCTGACGCGCAAAAACAAAATAAAAACCCTCAAACGTCGGGATTGCGGCCTGCGTAATTGCAAACACCGATTCGAACGGCGGAAACAGCACAATCACGACCAGGTTGACGGCGACCACCAGCAGCGTTGCATTCTGCAGACTGATCCGGCGCCGGGTGACCACGACCTTTTTCGTCTGCAACAGCAGCCACGCGATACCGGCATTGATCAGCACGACAAAGAGTTCAATGAACAACAGGTTGTCGTTGACGATCATGTGTTCGCCGCGGCCGAGGCAGAAATAAAATCCCGCGAACACCGGAATCTGGGTCTTGGCGATCGTATATGCGTCGAATGGCGGAAACAGCGCGATCAATAGAATGTTTGCGGCCGCAATGGCCAGTGCTATCGCCTGATGTTGGTTCATACCGCCAGCCTCGATTGTGCCCTCTGCGCCTCAGGGTAACGGGCCACATTATAGGCGAAACCGGGTTGTAAATTAAGGTTCCAGTGCTGGAAATCGCGCCGGCAACGTATTCCGCGGCAGGGGCTGGCAGGCGGCGCTGAGCGCCTGCAGCACCTCGCCGCTTTGCGGGTGCTGCACAAACACCGCTAATCGCATGTCCTGCGGTTTCCAGCGCGCATCGAGCGGGAAGCTTTGCGCGTGACTTAGACCACCCTTGGCGTCGAGTCCGAGCGGTCCAACCAGCTTACGCACGACGAAATCGTGCTTCAGGGTGTGCCCCTTGTTTTCACCCGCTTTAACGGCGGTAATCAGGTTGTTTTCATACAGCGCAATGTAGACTTGGGCGCGGCGTTGATCAATAGTGCCTGGAACGCTGACGTCAGCCGTGCTGTCCAGCGCCGAGCCGCGGTTATTTATCGCGATTCGGATGTTTGCCTGCGGCTTGGTGCGGTTGATCGCGCCGACCTTGCCGTCGATATCGTCGAACAGAACCGCCCGGCGGTAATCCTGGCCGTTAAGCAGCAGTTGCGGCGTCACGACAAAAGTCACCCCGCGGCGTTGGCTGTGCTGGCGCTGCCGGTCGCTGAAAGCCGCCTGCGAAAACGGGTCGATCCAGCCGAGCTGGTTCCAGTAATCAACGTGAAATGCGAGCGGAATCACGCGGTCGACGTCGAGTTTCCGGGCCGGCAGTTCGCTCACCCACTTATCGGCCGGCGGGCAACTGTCGCAACCTTCCGAGGTGAACAGTTCGAGAACTGCAACGCGTTGGGTGCCGCTGGTCACGGCGCATTCTGCGGCGGCGGCCGTAAACGCCAACAGGGCGCCGAAGGTCGCGGCGATAGCCGACGCGACAATCCGGAATTGCAGGGCAATTGACGACATGATGCCGCTTAGTCGCGCCACGCGATGCGGGATTACAACGCGCGTCCTGCGGTTCCGCGGCTTGGGCCGATGTGGTAAAATTTATCTTTTTATTACAAACCCTTGCCGCGTCTTGCGGGCACGGGAGAGACCGTGCCCCACATTGACTAAGTTTGATTTACATTGCCATTCGACGTATTCGGATGGCACCTTGACTCCCGACGAGCTGGTGGCGCGTGCGGCCCAGCGCGGTGTTAACGTGCTCGCCTTGACCGACCATGACGACACGGGCGGGCTGGCGGCGGCACGCGCCGCCGCCAGCCGCCTGGGCGTGATGCTCATAGACGGTGTCGAAATTTCCGTGACGTGGCGCGGCCAGACGATACATATCGTCGGACTGGGGATAACTCCTGCCAACGCGGAACTTCAGGCCGGCCTCGCCGCCACGCGTGGCGGGCGGGTCGGGCGCGCGGAGAAAATCGTCGCCGCCTTCGATGCGCTGGGTATTGCGGGCAGCCGCGAAGGGGCGCAGGAGTTTGCGGACAACCCGGAACTAATCAGCCGTACGCATTTTGCGCGCTTCCTGGTCAAGCGCGGGGTAGTGAAAGACATGAAAAGCGCATTCAAGCGCTTTCTCGGCGGTGGACAGCCCTGTTTTGTGGCGCATCAATGGGCGGATTTGAGCGACGCGGTGCAGTGGATCAACGGCAGTGGTGGCAGGGCTGTAATCGCGCACCCGGGACGTTATGCGCTCGACACGGCGCAATTGCGCCAGTTGCTTGCCGAATTCCGCGATCTGGGCGGCGCTGCGATCGAAGTCGTAACCGGCAGCCACAAGCCGCATCAGTATGCGATGTTCGCCGCCCACGCGCAGCAGTTCGGACTCGCGGCATCGACGGGATCGGATTTTCATTCACCGGCGGAAAGCTATCACGACCTGGGGAGCCTGCCGCCGCTACCCGCCGGGTGCGTGCCGGTTTGGCGCGGATGGGAAGCCCGCGCCATGTTAAGCGTTTCGCTTTGAGTCGCAAATTTCGGGGCGGGCACCGCAGCGGTTTTCGCTCCCGGTTCATCATCCATCCACAATTGTTGAATTGCCGTGGCACAATTTTTTTCCATTCATCCCGATAATCCGCAATTGCGATTGATCCGCCAGTCGGTCGACATCATCCGCAAGGGGGGCGTGATCGTCTATCCGACCGACTCATGCTATGCGCTCGGCTGCCATGTCGGAGACAAGGCGGCGATGGAGCGCATCCGCGCAATACGCGGGGTCGACGCGCGCCACCATTTCGGATTGCTGTGCCGCGATCTGGCGGAAGCGGCGACTTATGCGCGTATCAATGACCGGCAGTTCCGGCTGATCAAGGCGGCAATACCGGGAAGCTACACGTTCATACTGCATGCTACGCGTGAAGTTCCGCGCCGCCTGTTACATCCGCGGCGCAAAACCATCGGCGTCCGCATCCCGGGCCATCGCGTCGTGCAGGCACTGCTCGCCGAATTGGGCGAGCCATTGCTGTCGTCGACCTTGCTACTGCCGGGCGATGCCGAGCCGTTAAACGATGCGCAGGAGATCCGCGAGCGTCTGGAGCGCCGCGTCGATCTGATACTCGACAGCGGATCGTGCGGCGTGGTGCCGACGACGGTGGTCGATCTGACCGCCGATGTGCCGGTCATAACGCGTCAGGGCAAAGGTGTCAGCGACCTGTTCGGAGAACTCGTTGGAGCTTAGCGTCATACAGAAGATCGCGGTATTTGCGTTGCCGGTGTTGTTTGCGATCACTCTGCACGAAGCCGCGCACGGCTACGTGGCCAGACATTTCGGCGATATGACCGCTTACGCGGCGGGCAGGGTCAGCTTGAACCCCCTGCGTCATATCGATCTCATCGGCACCATCATCGTCCCGCTCGTCAGCCTCTTGTTGACCAACTTCATGTTCGGCTGGGCCAAGCCGGTGCCGGTTAATTTTGCCAATCTGCGCCATCCTAAACGCGACATGCTGTGGGTGGCGGCGGCAGGGCCATTCAGCAATCTGTTGATGGCGCTGGTGTGGGCGTTGTTGCTCAACATCGGGGCAGGGCTCGCACCGAGCAATCCGGCAGCCGCCTGGCTGGTATTCGTCGGTGCATCGGGTATTTTCGTCAATGTCATTTTCTTTGTGCTCAATCTGTTTCCGTTGCCGCCACTTGACGGTGGACGCATCATGGTGAGCCTTCTGCCGCACAATCTCGCCTGGAAATTCGCGCAGATCGAACGCTTCGGCTTCATGATCTTGTTGGCATTGTTGTTTACCGGAGTGCTCGGGATGCTATTGTCTCCGTTGATTACCCTGTCGTTGTCGGGCATTGCGACAATTTTTGGAATACCCGAGGCCGGTCTTTATCAGATCTTGCGGTTTTTACGTCTCGTCGGAACCGCCTAAGCACCTAGAGGATTTGCGCTTATGTTTGTCGATCGCGTTTTATCCGGCATGCGCCCGACCGGCGCCTTGCATCTCGGCCACTACCATGGCGTGCTGAAGAACTGGATCAGTCTGCAGCACGAGTTCGAGTGCCTGTTCTTTGTCGCCGACTGGCACGCGCTGACTACGCATTACGACACGCCGGATATCATCGAGAAAAATACCTGGGACATGGCGATCGATTGGCTCGCCGCCGGCATCGATCCGTCGCAGGCGACCCTGTTTATCCAGTCGCGGGTGCCGCAGCACGCCGAACTGCATCTGCTGTTGTCGATGATTACGCCGCTGAGCTGGCTCGAGCGCGTGCCGACTTACAAGGACCAGCAGGAAAAGCTGACTGACAAGGACCTCTCGACCTACGGGTTTCTCGGTTACCCGTTGCTGCAGAGCGCCGACATTCTGATCTATCGAGCCAACCGTGTACCGGTGGGCGAGGACCAGGTGCCGCACATCGAATTCACACGTGAAATCGCGCGCCGTTTCAATCACGTCTATGGTCGCGAGCCCGGTTTCGAACAGAAGGCCGAGGCGGCGGTGAAAAAGCTCGGCGCCAAGCGCGCCAAGCTCTATCGCGAACTGCGCACCAAATTTCTCGAGCAGGGCGATGCGCCGGCGCTGGAGGCGGCGCGTGAATTGCTGGGCAAGGCGCAGAATCTCGCATTGGGCGACCGCGAGCGGCTGTTCGGCTACCTTGAAGGCGGCGGCAAAGTCATCCTGACCGAACCGCAGGCGTTGTTAACGGAGGCCTCAAAAATGCCCGGGCTTGACGGCCAGAAAATGTCAAAATCGTACAACAACACCATCAACCTGCGCGACGAACCCGACAGTATTGCAAAAAAAATCCGCACCATGCCAACCGATCCCGCGCGCGTCAAGCGCACGGATCCGGGGGACCCCGGGAAATGTCCGGTGTGGCAACTGCATTTGGTTTATGCGGACGAGAAACGCAAAGAATGGGTGCAGCAGGGGTGTCGCAGCGCAGGGATCGGCTGTCTTGAGTGCAAGCAACCCGTGATCGACGGCGTACTGGCCGAACTCAAACCGATGCGTGAACGCGCGCAACGTTTTCTCGACGATCCGACGCTGGTGAAAAGTATCATCGCCGACGGCTGCGAAAAAGCGCACAAGCTCGCGGAAGACACGATGCGTGACGTGCGCGAAGTGATGGGGCTCAACTACGGGTGATCGCCGTCGTTGTTTTGCGGGGTGCTCCGGGCCGGTGGAATTGCACAGGCATCGGCGTCGCACCCGCGGCGGGGATGGGCGTGCGCGGCGCGGTCGTAGCTAGTGGCGAGGGGGTAAAAATCGGGGCGCGGGTCGATTTGAAAAATGACACCCGGGCCGGTAGGTTTCGCGTGCGTTTTCGCGCTAAAATGCCGCATGCCACGCATCGTCAACGCACTCCGCTCACACTTCAGCCTGCCGATTTTCGCAGGCCGTAAATCCGGCCCTCTTCATCAAGTGTCCGCATGATCGAAGCGGTCGAACCCACAGCCGCCTCGCCGATCGCGACTTATCGCGGCGAGCCCATGCTGGAGTTGCCGCGGGATCTGTATATCCCGCCGGACGCGCTCGAGATTTTTCTCGACATGTTTGAAGGCCCGCTCGACCTCTTGCTCTACCTGATCCGCAAGCACAATCTCGACGTGCTCGATATTCCGATGGCGCGGCTGACCGCGCAATATCTCGAATACGTCGAGATCATGCGGCAAAAAAGCCTGGAGCTTGCCGGCGACTATCTGGTGATGGCCGCGGTGTTGATCGAAATCAAGTCGCGCATGCTGCTGCCGCGACCGGCGACCGGCATCCAGGACGAATCAGACCCGCGCGCGGAGTTAGTGCGCCGGCTGATTGCCTACGAGCAGATGAAGCTCGCCGCGCACAAGCTCGACGAGTTGCCACAGGCGGGGCGTGACTTTCTGCTGGTGCAGGTATGGATAGACAAAGCCACCGAACAGGCCTTGCCGGGTGTCAACACCGAAGATTTGCGCCAGGCGTGGCTGTGGTTGCTGCAGCGCGCGAACGTCAACCAGCACCACCGCGTCACGCGCGATCAACTTTCGGTGCGCGAGCACATGAGCGCGATTCTGCGGCGTTTGCAGGAAGTAAGGCTGATCGAATTTACGCAATTGTTCAGCCCCGGCGACGGCGTGCCGACGCTGATCGTAACGTTTCTGGCCATCCTCGAGCTTGCGCGCGAGACACTGATCGAACTGACCCAACAAGAACCCTATTCACCGATTTACGTCAAATCCACCCATGGACTCACCGTCGTTTGATTTACAGGAAGTAAAACGCGTGCTCGAAGCGGCGTTGCTCACGAGCGCCGAACCGCTGCAGTTGGCGGACTTGAAGAAGCTCTTTGACGATGAACTGGGCAACGAGGTGTTGCGCAATATTCTCACCGAGCTTGCCGCCGACTGGGACGGGCGCAGCGTCGAGCTCATCAACGTCGCCAGCGGCTGGCGTTTTCGGGCACGTCCCGAGTACACCCGGTTTCTCGACCGTCTGAATCCGCAGAAGCCGCCGCGCTATTCGCGCGCGGTGATGGAAACGCTGGCGATTATCGCCTATAAGCAACCGGTCACCCGCGGTGATATCGAGGACATCCGCGGCGTTATCGTATCGAGCAACATCATTAAAGCATTGCAGGCGCGCGGCTGGATCGATGTCGTCGGCAATCGCGAGGTGCCGGGTCGTCCGGAGTTGTTTGCGACCACCCGTCAGTTTCTGGATGATCTGGGCTTGCGCTCGCTCACGGAACTGCCGCCGCTCGATGATCTGGGGCAACTCGTGGATACCGTGACGCAGGGCGCGCGCGTCGGCGGCGAGTTAGTGCCTGACGAGATGGAGGAGGAGTCCGTCGAGGCCGTCACAGCTGTTGCGGAGCAGGCTAAAGACGGCACAAGCCCGACCCTCAACTAAATCCGGCAATAGCGCCGCCCGCCGCGGCGTCAGTGCGAGCCCGGGGAAATAATGTGGATATGATCCTTGTTCACGTTGACAAATGGCGCGGTGAAAACCTGGCGGCCAACCACTTCCCAAACTTCGGCATTCGTCACTGCGATAAATCCCTTGGCCTCGGCCATGTAGTCGGTCACCCGGGCACCTGGCAGCAGGTCAATGTTGCCCTTGATGCGATAAGTGCCGGTCAGGATCGTTACTCTGGTTTTGTTTTGATCGTTGTCCATTACTTGCGCTCCTTTGGTTTGCTCCACTGCGCGGATTGGATTGTGCATCCCACGTGACCGGGTTGGAAAATTATCCGGCTTCAGCAGCCGCATTCTGCGCCCGCCGCTCCCTGCCTTCAAGGTTATTTACGGATCGCACAACGCCGCTACCCGGCGGTGCGTTCAATTCAAGTCGATCGCGAATTTCTTGAGATCAGCGAGCGGTGTGTATTCCAGCATGACTTCGTGGGTTGCCGACAACACGACCTGCGGTGCGCAGCCCGCTTGCAGGGCCTCCACCCAGCGCATCGCGCACAAGCACCAGCGGTCGCCGGGTGTGAGGCCCGGGAAGCCGAATTCGGGATGCGGCGTGGTGAGATCATTGCCGCGCGCGGAGCTGAACTCGAGAAACTCCCGGGTCACTCTTACGCACACCACGTGCGCGCCGATGTCTTCGTCGCCGGTGTTGCAACAACCGTCGCGGAAAAAACCCGCGACCGGCCTTTCACTGCACGGTTGCAGCGGGCTCCCCAGCACATTTTTCGGAATGCGGTCTGAATCTCTTTGCATGGCGTTCGTTTTGCGCAGTTACGTCGTAAGTCGGCGATAAACGTCGGCAACCTTCAGCGGCAGCCGCGCGACGTCCTCGATGACCGTGTAGTTTACAGTGCCATACATCCGCGGCAAGTATTCGCGCGCTTCGCGGTCGATGGTGATGCAGAACGGATGAATGCCGCCGCGGTGCGCTTCGACTAGCGCCTGGCGGGTGTCTTCTATACCGTATTCGCCCCGGTAATTGTCGCTATAGTCGTCAGGTTTGCCGTCGGAAAGCGTAATCAGCAGCTTGGTGCGCGCATCGACTGCGTTGAGCAGCGCGGTCAGGTGGCGGATGGCGACACCCATGCGCGTGTAGTCCTGCGGCAGGATGCCGGCTATGCGACAGCGCACGGTGTCGTCATAGCGGTCGGCGAAGCGCTTCACGCGAAAAATCTCGCAGCGCTTGCGGGTGATGCCGGAGAAGCCATAGATCGCATAGCGGTCGCCCAGCACTTCAAGCGCCTCGCACAGCATCACCAGTGATTCACGCTCGGCGTCGTTGATCCAGCCCTTGGTCGAGCCGCTCATGTCGACCATGAACATTACCGCGATGTCGCGTTCCGCCTTGTGGCGCCGCAGGAAGAGTTGCTCGGGTAACTCCATGCCCGCGCGCATATCGGCGTAAGCAGTGATCACGGCATCCAGATCGATGTCGTCGCCGCCTTGCTGCTTCTTGAGCCAGCGGTCCTCGCCGCGCAGCAGCTCGAAGGTGCGCCGCAGTTGCCTTACCTGCAGCGCGTAGCGGCCCAGCGTCGCATCGATGAAATCGGGATTGCCGGGATGGACGTCGAGTTCGCGCAGCACGCACCAGTTCTTGCGGTAATGACGGCGCTTGTAATCCCACTCGTTATAGAACAGCGCGCCTTCCTCGTGATACGTGCCTTGCCAGACCTCCGCCGCCTTGTCTTCCGCGGTGCGATTTTCGCGATAAGCGCCGGCGCCGGACGGGACCAGGTATTCAGCGGGGATTTCACCCAGGTCCTGGGCGATCGATTGCAGCAGGTCGTTCACGTGATCCGGCGGCGTCACCGGCATGCCGTCAAGGCTGAGCTCGATGCCGCCGTTGTTATCGGCGGCATCCGCAAGCGCGAGCGTGTAGCGTGGTTGGGAGGCGGTATCCGAAGGGGTTTCGCCAGCCGCGGATTTTGCCGGTAGCATTTTTGCCAGCGCGGATTGCAATTCTTTTTTTTCGCGCTGCATGCGGGCCGCGCGTACGGCCTGCACGATTTCCGGGTGCAATGTCCCCATGTAGCTCAGGCGGGGCGGCTTGAACATTGCATAGAGCGCGCCGACCAGAGCAAGACTGTCGGCGGCCGTGGCGGCGGGATCGGCGAGACGCGCGCAGGCGGCGGGCGGCTCGACGTGATCGCGCAGGACGGCAATCTCGCGCGCTAGCCCCGGCAGCTCGCGCGCAATGATGGCATCAATACGCGTGGTTTCGAGATAGTGATAGAGCGCCAGCGCGCGCGCCGGATCGGCATAAAGCGCCAGTTTTTCCACGGGATTGACGTTGAACGTGCCGTAGCGGGTCTGCGCCCACAAATGCGTGGCGAGCGCCTTGTAGGCGAGAAAATTCTGCTCCCGCGACGCATGCTCGAAGATGCGCGCCGGCAGGTATATGGTTTCGGTATCGGTATAGGCGTCGTTGGCGATTTCGAGCTTGAGATGGCGACCCGCCAACCCGCAGATGAAAAGGCCCAGTACGTTATTCGCGTCTGCGAACGCGACGGCATGCGCCGGCTGGCGGGACGCGACGATAAACGCGTCGATCTCTTTGAGCACGGAACTGCCGCGATACAGGCCTTCGCGGTCGAAGGTGTCCATGGCGTGAATAACCCACGCTTCCGCGGTGGCGGTGTCGACCTTGCGCAAAACGTCGGGTGCGAGCGCGGCAAACTGATAGGCCAGTTCACCGCTGGTGCGCGCGATCACGGCGACCCAGTGCAGCACGAAGTTTTGCAACTCGCGTTCGAGCGGCGCTAATTTAAGGGCGAGCGGTTGCGCGGTGCGGCGCGACGAAAGTACGGGATCGAGTGACTCGTCCAGCCGTTCTTCCAACTGAGCGGCGACCAGCGGCTCGCCCGATGCGGCGGTCACAGCGGGATCAGAAAAGGGAGTAGGCCAGCTCATTGACGGCGCGCACCATGTCCGGATCGTCGGTCAGCGCTTCCGCCACCGCACCGGTGCACGCGGCGCGCGTCGGAATGCCGCGGGCAATCAATTTTCCGGCGTGTACCAAAAGCCGCGTCGAGGCGCCTTCATCGAGGCCGTTGCCCTTCAGATTGCGCGTCATCTCCGCCAGCCGGATAAGCTTGTCGGCGACGTCGGGGGCGACGCCGGTTTCGGTGCTGATGATTTTCTTTTCGAGCGCGGCATGGGGGTAATTGAATTCGATCGCCACAAAACGCTGGCGCGTGCTCTGCTTTAATTCCTTCAACACGCTCTGATAGCCGGGGTTGTACGACATCGCCAGCAGAAATTCCTTGGGCGCGTGCAGCAATTCGCCGTGTTTTTCCATGGGCAGGATACGGCGGTCGTCGGCCAGCGGATGGATGACGACGGTGGTGTCCTTGCGCGCTTCGACGATTTCGTCGAGATAGCAGATGCCGCCGCAGCGCACGGCGTGGGCGAGCGGCCCGTCGACCCATACCGTTTCGTTATTCGTGATCAGATAGCGGCCGATCAGATCGGCGGCGGTGAGATCGTCGTGGCAGGATACGGTAATCAGCGGCCGCTTCAGCCGCCAGGCCATGTATTCCACGAACCGCGTTTTGCCGCAGCCGGTGGGGCCCTTGAGCAGCACCGGAATTTGGCTGGCGTAGGCCGCTTCGAACAAGGCGATTTCGGCGCCGGTCGCCTCGTAATAGGGTTCGTGCTCGATCGTGCGCGCCGCGGTTTGCATTGCGCGGTCGTGCAGCGGTGCAAATTTGCCGGCGGCGGAGGCGGTGGAAAAGTGTTCCATAGTCTATCGTTGGTGGCTACATTCCCTGCCCGAAGCGGAATAGTTTCTCTGCCTCAGGGTTCATTGCGCGGCGTGGTCCGATCCGAATCAGCGGCTGCGCTTCAAAGGGGAACCGGCCGGATCTCGAATTCCATGGTTTGCAGATCGCCGAACACATAGGTTGCGGGCGCGCTTACGCCCGCGACCGTCCCGGGATCGATGCGCAGAGTCTCTTCCCCTTTGATGTTCCGGATGCGTTCGATGACGGCGCGATGCTCGTGGCCGTTGCATACCAGATCGTAGTCGCCGGTGAGTGCCATTGCTTTCGCATAATGCGGGTAATGCACCATGAATATCCGTCGTTGCGCAAGTGTCGGCGCGGCATCCTGACCGTAATAGTGGACGCGGTTTTTAGGTTCTTGTCCGAACTTGCACAGGTTATAGAGATCGCCGGTATTGTTGCCGTGAATCAGGTGGATCGGCAGGCCCAGGCCGATGACGGCGTGCAAGGTGGAAGGCGTCACCAGATCGCCGCAGTGCAGCACCGCCTGAGCGCCCAGCGCTTTTGCCTCCGCAACGGCAGCAGCGAACGGTTCGCGATGGTCGTGGCTGTCGGAGACTATGCAAATTTTCAATGCGTGCTTTCCGGTCGATGGCGTTTTCGGGGATAGTTTCTCATAAATGGTCGCGGGGCATGCATCGACGCGACGAGGGCTGATGAAACTGCCTGCTGCGCGGAACGCTGGTCTGCAAGGTCGCCGGTTAAAATTTTTTCTATGGCCGCATAACCATTTTCTT
>JAYVME010000530.1:0-7019 GCA_043759115.1 Betaproteobacteria bacterium
AGCGTCATCATCGCGCCCACCGCGAAATTCGGAAACTTGAGCACGCCGAATAAGAGCGTAATCGCAAGCGCCGGCAGCGTGACGATGATGCCCGTAACAAAGCCATTGAAGGCGGTTTGCAGCATCAGCCCACCGCCGACCCTTCTTTTGCGTCACCCAAGTACAGGCTGTGCAGGTCCTGCATGTCGAGCACCTGGTTCGCCGGCGCCGTCAGGCGCACGCGGCCGTTGGCCATTACGATGCAGGTATTGGAAATTCGCAGCGCCTCGGTCGCGTTCTGCTCGATCATGAAAATCGACACGCCGCGCGCGTTGACCTGCTTCACGGTCGCGAAAATATCCGCCATGTACTTGGGCGACAGTCCCGCCGACGGCTCGTCGAGCATAAGCACCTTGGGCTGCACCGTCAGCGCGCACGCGAACGCCAGCATCTGGCGCTGCCCGCCGGACAGATTGCCGGCGAGCGCGCGAAACTTTCCCGGCAGTTCGGGAAACAGCGCGAGCAACTTATCATCGATGATTTTGCTGTTCTTCCCCGCCCGACCGCCGCTCATGAACTCGCGCGCGATTTGCAGGTTTTCCAGCACGGTAAGATTGCGAAACACGTTGTATTCCTGCGGCACATACGACATGCCCGCCCTCACGCGCTGCGGCGCGCTCAAGTCGTTCAGGCGCGCGCCGGCCAGCACGATTTCGCCCTGACGCGCGGGCAGCAGGCCGGCCAGCGTCTTGATCAGCGTCGACTTGCCGGAACCGTTCGGGCCGATCACGGTGACGATGTGATTCTGCGGTAGCACGGCGTCTATGCCTTTCAGAATATCGCCCGCGCCATAACCCGCGTGCAGCCCGGAAATCGTGAGAATATCGCTCATGCGACTTTACCAAGGTAAGCATGCATGACATCACGATTGGCCACGACTTCATTGTACGTGCCCGACATCAGCGTGCGCCCTTCCGCCAGCACGTAAATCGGGCTGCACAGTTCGGCGATCACATCCATGTCGTGCTCGATGATGACCAGCGTGAGCCCGCCCGCGCGCAACTTGGCGATGACTTCACCGAGCGTCTTGCTCATCAGCGGGCTCACGCCTGCGGTCGGTTCATCGAGCAAAATTACTTTTGGGGCCAGCATCAGGGCGCGCGAAATCTCGAGAAGTTTCTTCTGCCCACCGGACAAGTTTTTCGCCGGCTCGTTGGCGAGCGGCCACAGATTCACTTGCTCGAGCAACGCGCGCGCCCGCGCGACCGCCGCATCATGCTCCGCACGCACCCGCGCGGGCGCGAGAAAGATGCGCCACACCGACTCGCCACTTTGCCCGGGACTCGCAAGCAACATATTTTCGAGCACCGTCAGTTCGCCCAGTTCACGTGAAATCTGGAACGTGCGCACCAGTCCCAGCCGCGCGAGTTCGTCGGGCCGCCGACCGGCGATGTCCTGTCCGTCGAAACTGAGCGTGCCGGCATCCGGCGGGAAAAGCCCGCCGAGAATATTGAATAACGTGGATTTGCCGGCACCGTTGGGTCCGATGATGCCGGTGATGCTTTGCGCGTTGATGTCGATGCTGCAGCCGTTCAGGGCCTGGAATCCGCCAAAGGATTTCGAAACGTTGCGCGCGCTCAGCATGGAAGATTAAGAGTGTTTGCGGTCCAGAACCTGCGGAACAACGGCGCGCGCCGCTTGCCGGCTGTTTTTCGCGTCGTAATGATTGCTTTTCAGCTTAACCGCAATCCGACGGCCATAGGTAAAAACTTTTCATGATAGCCACCATAATGATCGTTTATCGGCGACACGGCGCAGCTTATGCGCGGTCCGCACGGTGGTCCTGGGCGCCGACATCGAGCCAGATCTTGCGCACCACGTTTACCATCGCGGCGATCATCGGGTCGCTCGCGCGTTCGCGCAAATAGATGAACGACAGCGCGGTGGTCGGCCGCGCTTTGCGCCATACGCACACTTCGCCCGCACTGTGCGCCGCGAAGGCAAGGTCTTCGCGCATGAGCCCGACGCCGACCCCGGCGGTGATCAGCGTGCGGATCGTCTGCTCCTGGTCGGCCTCGACCACCTTGAACGGTTCCAGTTTGTACGGCGCGAACATCTCGCCCACCATTTGCAGGTGCGGCGACATCTTCGGCGCGCGTATCCACGGGAGTGCGGCGATATCCGCCCAGTCGGCGTGCTCGATTTTTTCTTTCCATGCCGGCGGCGCGACGACGCGGTACGCCATCTCGGTTAAATGGACTGCCTGCACGTGAGGCAGCGTGACGTGTCCCATGCAAAATGCCGCATCGAGCACGGCGCCACTCACGTTTTCCATCGCCCACGTCGAAATGCCGTGTTGCAACTGAATCTCCAGCCACGGATACCGATCGAGCACCGAACTCATGAACTGCCCGAGCCGGATAAACGAGGGATCGAGGATGGTGCCGACGCGCGCCTTGCCGGCGAGTTGTCCCTGCAGACTCTGCGCAAGATTGCGAAAATCGCCGGCGACGGCAAGAATCGCTTTCGCTTTCGGCAGCAGCGCCTGCCCCGCCTTGGTCAGCGTCACGCCGCTCGCGCCGCGTTCGAACAACCTGAGATTCAGCGCTTCCTCCAGCGACTTCAAATGCCCGCTCACCGCCGGCTGCGTGACGTGCAGCAGCAAAGCGGCTTTCGTCAGGTTGCCGTGTTCGGCGACCGTCACGAAGGTGCGTATCTGATAGATTTCCATGGGCCCCGCGCGATTAGAACACTGAATGCGGAGAATCTAACATCCCGCCGCGAGTTCCGGCAAATCAGCGCGCGCATACGCAAGGCGCGGCGAAAAAAAGCCGACGGGAGTACCGCCGGCTCCGCTACGGTCTTCCGCCGTCAGGCGGCGAGCCAGGACTTGTTCGGGTCTTTGGTCTCGCCTTTTTCCAGCGCCTGCAGAATCTTGCGCACGATCAGGATCGATTTGTCCGAGCGCAGGTGCACTTCCGAATAACCGTCCTCCGCGAACGCAAACATTTTCTGCTGCCGTTCGAGCGCCCAGCGGTCCTGATCGACCACGGCCGGAAACATTTCCTTCATGCGCTCCATCGTGGTGTGGGCCGGATCAAGGCTCTTCTGCCCTTTCGGCACCGTGATGGTCCAGCGCCAGATATGATTGGATTCGTCGATCGGCGTGTGCGAGTGGTGCAGTATGTATCCGCTCTCGGCCGCGGTATCGAGTTTGCCCGGCGGAGCGCAGCGCAGCCGCACGCGCGTGAGCCCCGGATTCGACATCTGGTGCGTGTGTATGCGGTCCACGGTCTCGTAGCCGAACCAGTCGACCAGAAACGGCGGGTGCTTGTAGTTCTTGACCTCGCGCACGGTCTTCAACGACGGGTTGCCGTCGACCTCCTGCTCGATGAATTCAATCGGGATCTTGCTGTTGGCAAGGTCGCCGATGTTGCCGTCGTGCAGCGGATAAAAGTGCGTGATGTCGAGCAGGTTCTCGATCAACAGCAGGTAATTCGCCGGCACGTGGATCGGCGGACAGGTGTAATTGTCCCATTCGTCGCTCACGAACTCGGGCGTGCGCGGCGGCCGCGCCTTGCCCATCTTGTCGGGCTCGCCCGGCCACACCCACACGACGCCGTCCTGCTCAATGACGGGAAACGGTTTCAGCTTGGCGCGCGACGGAATCGGCACGTCCATCTGCGACGGTATCGCCACGCACTTGCCGTTGCCGTCGTAGGTGAAGCCGTGGTACGCGCATTCGAGGCCGCCGTTCTCCAGTATCTTGCCGCACGACAGCGGCATGCGTTTATGCACGCAGCGGTCGTCGAACGCAACCACCTTGCCTTCGCCCGTGCGCCAGATCACGATCGGCTTCTTCGCGATCACCATGCCGTGCAATTTGTTGGTTTCGAATTCCGGCGTCATGCCGGCGACGTACCACGCGTTGGTGACGAAACTGTTGGCTATCATAATGTCCTCCGTGTTGCTCCGCGGCTCCGCTCTGCGCGGAATACCGATCCAGCGGTAAAGATACCCCATAGCGGCGCGCCCCGCGAACGAAATTGGTTATCCTGCATATAAGGATACGTAATGACCGCAGAGCGATGCGCGGCTTAGAATACGCTTCCTTTCCATGCATCTACGGAATCCCTGATGAGCCAAGCTGCAAGCGGCCCGCTGGCGGGCCTCAAAATTCTCGAATTCGGGCAAATCGCGGCCGGGCCGTTCGCCGGCTCACTGCTGGCTGATCTCGGCGCCGACGTGGTCAAGGTCGAGAAACCCGATGGCGGCGACGACATGCGGCACTGGCCGCCGATGAGCGCGGGCGAGCACGGCGCCGATTACAGCGAGAACTTCGCGTCGGTTAATCGCAACAAGCGCAGCATCGCGGTCGATTTAAAAAACGCGGCGCAAGTCGCGCGACTGCGCAAGCTGTGCGAAAAGGCCGATGCGATCGTCGAGAATTTCCGCCCGGGCGTGCTTGATCGCCTGGGACTCGGCTACAAAACACTGAGCGCTGCATCACCCAAACTCGTTTACTGTTCGATCAACGGCTACGGCCACACCGGTCCGTATGCGGCTAAAGGCGCGTTCGACGCCACGGTGCAAGGCATCAGCGGCCTGATGAGTGTGACCGGCGAAGCCGGCGGTCCGCCGGTGAAATGCGGCGTGCCCGTCGGTGATTTCGGCGCGGGACTGTACGGCGCCTTCTGTATGACGGCCGCGATACTACAGGCAAAACAGACCGGGCGCGGTGCGTTCATCGATTGTTCCATGCTCGCCGGCCTGCTCGGTATCGCCGCGCTGCAGACGAGCGAATATTTCGGCACCGGCAATACGCCGCGCCGGCTCGGTTCGGCGCACCCGCGTTCGGCGCCGTATCAGGGCTATCAGGCGAGCGATGCGCCCTTCATGATCGCCGCCGGCAATGACAAGCTGTGGAACGACGTGACCGAAGCAGTCGGCATGCCGGAGTTAAAAGCCGATGCGCGCTTTGCGACGAATACGCTGCGCGCGAAAAACCAGAAAGACCTCGAAAAAATACTGCAGCCGGTTTTTTCCAAACGCACCAAACTCGATTGGCTCGCCGAATTCGACCGCCGCGGCGTGCCGTGCGCGCCGATCAACACTTACCCGGAAATTCTCAACGATCCGCACGTTCAGTTCAACCGTCTCGTGCGCGATATGACCCTGCCCAATGGAAAGAAAACAAAAACCGTCGCCTTCCCGATGAAAATTTCCGGCTATGAGTTCAGCGTGTATCGCAATCCGCCGGAACTGGGCGAGCACAACGAAGAAGTTTATGCTGAGTGGCTGAAAGACGGTGAAGGGTAGTCCCCGCGACTCGTTAGCCGCAGGCCCGCTTGCGGGAGCGGGGACCGCCGAGCGACGCGTTGCACCTAGAACATACACTGCAGTTTTGGAGCGAGGATGGGTGATGAGTTTTCCGAACACCGAACATTTGGCACTCTACTTTGAACATCTACAGATACTGAGGAACGTCCATGGCGCGAGTAAGCGATATTCCACCCGAGCAAGTCCCCGCCGATGTGCGCGACGTTTACCTGAAATTCGCCAACGGTTACGGGCCATTTCGCAACCAGGTCGGCGTGTTCGCGCACGTACCCTCTGCGGTCAAGCACCTGATGGGCATGCTGCTCGAACTGCGCGAGCAGAAAAACGTGGCGTTTCGCTACATCGAGCTTGCCATCGTCGCGGTATCAAAACTCAACGAGTGCCACTACTGCGTCGCGCACCACAAACCGCTGCTCACCATCGAAGGTCTCTCGCCGGAAGGTGTGGACCGTGTGCTCGACTTTGAAAACCATCCGGAATTCGACGAAGTCGACAAACTCGTCGTCGAATACACGATACAGGTCACCCACACGCCGCAGCGCATCCGCGACAAAATATTCGAGCGCCTGCGCGAACATTTCAGCGAAGCGCAAATCGTCGAACTGACACTGCGCATTTCACTATGCGGCTTCTTCAACCGCTTCAACGACGCGTTGATGATAGATGCGGAAGCCGGGGCGCTGGCCCATGATTAGGCAACGCGCGTAACGCACCAGCGAATCGCGCCAGCCCGCCGTGGTCAGTCCGCGCGCAGTCCGGTGGCCTTGACTACTTTGGCCCACCGTTCCACGTCGCGCGCGAGAAACGCGGCGAACTCCGCAGGCGAGGATTTCATGGGTTCGATGCCGTCGCCCGCAAACCGCTCGCGGGTTTCCGGCTCGTCGAGAATTTTACCGGTTTCATCGTTCAATCTCGTTATGATCGTCCGCGGCGTGCCCGCCGGGGCAAGCAGGCCGTACCACGTGGAAAAATCATATCCCGGCACGCCGCTCTCGGCTATCGTCGGCAGTTCCGGCATGGCGGCTATGCGCCGCGCGCTGCTCGCCGCCAGCGCGCGCACTCTGCCGGCTCTGACGTGCGGTAATGCGAGCGACACTGTAGCGACCATCACCGGCACCTGCCCGCTCATCACGTCGGTGAAGGCGAGCCCGGAGCCGCGGTACGGCACATGCAGGAGATCGATCCGCGTCATGCTCTTCAAGAGTTCTGCACCCATGAAGGGACCGCTGCCCGGACCGCCGGAGGCATAAGCGACCGCCGCCGGGCGCCGTCGGCACGATAAGGCGCACCGGCTTGACCGGATATTGCTGGGCCAACGCGGTTACGCTGACTGCGAGCGCAAGAAGCAGAAAACAAACGAGCCGGCAACCAATAGATCATTCATCTTGAAAAATTACGAACAAGCGATTTTCAAACGCGTGCCCGGGAAACACGTGACGTCACAGTGTGGTCCCTTTGGTTTCCAAAATGTTGGATCGCAAGACCCCCCAGATTCCAGCTGGATATGAGGATTCAATGCCTGCGCAACTGCCAGCTGGCGCCCGCGAGCACTGCCGACATGACCCAAAATGCCGGCGTCATGCTTAACCCCATTATCAAGGTGCCGAATAATAGCGGCACGCCGGCCTGGCTGAGATTCAGCAGCAACGCGCTCATGCCGGCCACTTCGCCGCCACGGCCGGGCAGCGCATGTTTGTACA
>JAYVME010000531.1:0-2965 GCA_043759115.1 Betaproteobacteria bacterium
GCACAGAGCCCTGTTTCGTTCGCATTGTAGAACCTCCTTGGGTCGATCACAATTCAGGCTGCGCTGGCCTTGTTTTTTTCAGATTGATGGGACTGCTGCGATTAGTATTCAACCACGATTGGTATTAGCACGCAACTAATGACTGCTATGCAAATATTGGCCCGCAACTACTGGCGGCTCGCATGCGCGGCGACGGTCGCATAACCGGGCTAGGCGAAAGGACTACGGCCGGGGGTTAGCGCCATCCTGCCTGGCTTCCAGCACCTGGAAGAATATTTCATCCCGCTTGATCATGCCGAGCTCGCTGCGCGCACGCTCTTCGATGGCGTCCAGTCCCTGCTTCAGATCGCGCACCTCGGCATCGAGCGCCGCATTGCGCGTGCCAAGCTTCAGATTGGTCTCATGCTGCACCCGCACCTGCCGATCGACCTCCCATACGCGCAACCAGCTGCCCTTGCCCAGCCACAGCGGGTACTGCACGAGTGCAACAAGCAACAGCAGTGCAAGGGTGAGTAATTTCATCTGAACTATGCGAGTTGATAGAACGCGCCGCGCCCGGGGTAAGCCGCCGCGTCACCCAGATCTTCCTCAATGCGCAGCAACTGGTTGTATTTCGCGAGCCGGTCCGACCGGCACAAGGATCCGGTCTTGATTTGCATCGCATTGGTCGCGACGGCAATATCCGCGATCGTCGTATCTTCGGTTTCACCGGAACGGTGCGACACCACCGAGGTATAACCCGCGCGCTTTGCCATCTCGATCGCCGCCAGTGTCTCGGTCAATGTGCCAATCTGGTTGACTTTGATCAGCACCGAATTGGCAATGCCGGCCGCGATGCCTTTGGCGATAATTTTGGTGTTCGTCACGAAAATGTCATCGCCGACGAGTTGAACCTTGCGGCCCAGGCGCTCGGTCAACAACTTCCAGCCATCCCAATCGTTTTCGGCCATGCCGTCTTCGATGCTGATGATCGGGTAGTGGTCGCACCAGCCGGCAAGCAGGTCCGCAAACTCCGCGGCTCTGAGCGTTTTGCCTTCGCACGCCAGCGTGTACTCGCCATCAGCGAAGAATTCCGAACTCGCGCAATCGAGGCCCAACGCAACCTCGGTGCCGGGCGCGTAGCCCGCCGCCGTGATCGCCTCCATGATGAGCTTGATTGCCGCTTCATGATTGGCCAGACGCGGTGCAAATCCGCCTTCATCGCCGACCGCCGTCGACAGCCCCTTGTCCTTGAGCAGCTTTTTCAGCGCATGGAACACTTCGGAACCGCAGCGTAACGCCTCGCTGAATGTCGGCAGGCCGAGCGGGATGATCATGAACTCCTGCATATCAAGGCTGTTGTCGGCGTGCGCGCCGCCATTGATCACATTCATCATCGGCACCGGCATCGACATCGCGCCCGCGCCTCCGAGGTAGCGATGCAGCGGCAATCCGCATTCTTCGGCTGCGGCTTTCGCCACTGCCAGCGAAACGGCGAGCATGGCGTTGGCGCCGAGCCGCGATTTATTTTCCGTGCCGTCGAGTTCGATCAGCGTCTGATCGATGAAGCGCTGCTCGACCGCGTCGAGCCCGATGATCGCTTCGCAGATTTCAGTATTCACGTGTTCGACCGCGCGCTGCACGCCTTTGCCAAAATAGCGTTTTTCGTCGCCGTCGCGCAACTCAATCGCCTCGCGGCTGCCGGTCGAGGCTCCAGACGGCACGGCGGCGCGGCCGAGCACGCCCGACTCAAGCAATACGTCGGCTTCCACCGTCGGCAAACCGCGCGAATCGAGTATCTCGCGCGCAATCACATCGACTATCGCACTCATTGTTTTCCCTGAACTGACACGAGTTGTTCGGCAAATCCGCGTTGCTTCACCATTGCATCCAGCGCTTTTAAGGTCTCCAGCAACGCTCGCATATGCTTGAGCGGCCATGCATTCGGGCCATCGGATAACGCCTGGTCCGGATTGGGATGTGTTTCCATGAACACCCCGGCGATACCGGCCGCCACCGCCGCGCGCGCCAGCACGGGGATAAATTCGCGCTGACCGCCGCTCGAGGTGCCCTGCCCGCCGGGCAGCTGTACCGAATGCGTGGCGTCAAAGACAACCGGACAACCGGTCTCGCGCATGATCATCAGCGAACGCATGTCGGAAACGAGGTTGTTGTAACCAAAACTGGCGCCCCGCTCGCAGACCATGATGTTGTCCTGCCCGCTGGCCGCACGCGCCTTGTCGACGACGTTTTTCATGTCACCCGGCGCGAGAAACTGCCCCTTCTTGATGTTGACGGGCTTGCCGGCGCTTGCCACCGCATGAATGAAATCGGTCTGGCGGCACAGGAACGCCGGCGTCTGCAGCACGTCAACCACCGCCGCCACCGGTTGCACCTGCTCAATATCATGCACGTCCGTCAATACCGGCACGCCGATCTGCGTCCTGACTTCCGCCAGTATCCGCAAGCCCTCGTCCATGCCAACGCCGCGAAACGATTTGCTCGAACTGCGATTGGCTTTATCGAACGAGGATTTGTAGATGAACGGAACGCCGACCGCCGCGCAGATCTCCTTCAACTGACCGGCGGTGTCCAGAGCGAGCTGGCGCGATTCGATCGCGCACGGGCCTGCTATCAGAAATATCGGCCGATCAAGCCCAACTTCGAATCCGCACAGTTTCACCGGCGCCTCTTCCATAAACGTCGCAGGCCCAGGGCCGCTACCCGCCCCCGCTGCGCGCGCCGAGTCCGCGCCGCCCCTGCTATTAGAAATATGGGCTTGTCCAGGCCGACTTCAAATCCGCACAGCTTCACGGTGCGTCACGCGATGTTCTGCAGCTTGGGGGCTGCTGTTGCGGGAAGGACTTCCGTCGCTTTCGCATTCTGCAATGCGGCGCGAATGAAGGCGTTGAACAATGGATGCCCGTTGCGCGGCGTCGACGTAAATTCAGGATGAAACTGGCAGCCGATGAACCACGGATGCGCA
>JAYVME010000532.1:0-7013 GCA_043759115.1 Betaproteobacteria bacterium
CGCCCAGCCGGCAAAAGTCTGGCGCATCGGCTTCCTCGGCACCGCCACCGCCGCCGGCTACGTCAAAGAAATCGACGCGATACGCGCGGGACTGCGCGACCTTGGCTACGTGGAAAACAAAAATATCGCCATCGAATTCCGCTGGGCGGAAAACAACCCCGAGCGGTTGAAGGCAATGGCGGCGGAACTCGTTGCCCTCAAGGTCGATGTGATCATTACCCACGCGCTCCTCGGCGCCCGCACCGCCGCGGACGCGACGAAGACGATTCCGATCGTCATCGCAGACGGCCCCGATCCGGTTGTCGCGGGTCTCGTCGCGAGTCTCGCGCGACCGGGCGGCAACATCACCGGATCGACCGGCTTCCAGATAGAACTTGCCGCCAAACGGATCGAATTACTGAAGGAAGTAGCGCCGCGCATCAAGCGCGCGTCAGTGCTGGCAAATCCACAGAACAGCTCTACGCGGGTTTACCTTCGGGAAATGGAGACCGCAGCCAAGGCTTTAAAGCTGGAACTGCATGAGTTCGGGGTGAAAACGGTCGAGGAATTTCCCGGCGCATTCGCCGCGATGGTAAAGAAGCGGGTTGAAGCCGTCGTGCTCGCCGAAGACCCTCTGCTCAATTCCAATCTCGGAATCATCGCCGCGCTGGCTGCGACGCACCGGCTTCCCTCCATTGGGATCACGACTTTACCGGACGCCGGCGGCCTCCTGGGCTACGGCGCGAACCGCCCGCTGCTGTATGGCCGCGCCGCCAACTTCGTGGACAAGATATTGAAAGGCACAAAGCCCGGTGATATTCCGATCGAGCGCGCAACCCGGTTCGACCTTATCATCAACCTGAAAACCGCGAAAACGCTCGGCATCAAAATCCCGCAGCAGGTGCTGCAACGCGCGGACCGGGCGATCGAGTAATTATGCGCGAGAACGGACAGCAAGCTGCCGGCTCGCGCCGCCGCGTTCGAATGGACACGTCACGCCATTCAACGCGGCGAAAAATGTTATTTCCCTCCGGCGCCGAGAGGATTTTCCCAACGCAACCCCGCGAAGCGCGCGAAGTCTCCATCCGCCGAGCAGAGGATCAAACCGTGTTCAATAGCTATCGCAGCGAGGTGCGCGTCCGGCACGAGGTTCGCCTGGACGCCGGGCGCTTCAAGGAGTTCGCCAAGAACTTCGCGATGGCGATCCGCGGGTTCCGGGATCCACACGGAATCGCAGCCCAGCCACGCGAGTACCTGCCGCCATGCGTCGGATACGGTCGCGGGCCGCTCGAACACACGCGGATTGGTGGTCACGCGCAGGAATCCCAGCAGGCTCGCCCACGGCAGTCCGACCGGCGCCGCGCCATTCAACCGTTCATCGAGCCACGCGCGGGCACGCTCGTGCTGGGGGAAGGTGCTGACGTGCGCGTAGATCAGCAGATTGGCGTCGACCAGTATCACTTAAAGCGCTCGCCTTCGGCGACTGCCAGCACTTCCGCCACATTGTCGATGTTACCCATGAGGCATCGTCCCAAGGACAATGTGCGGGTGCGGAAGGGTTTGCGCGGCGCCGCGGGCGGTGCAGCCATACGCCCCAGGCCCTGCCGCAGGGCTTCGTTCACCACCGCCTTCAAGCTTGCCTTGCGCGCTTTGCGCAGCCGTTCCAGTGCGATAGCCACGTCCTTTTCCAGGGTCAGGGTCGTTCTCATACATCAGAGCATAATAGAGTTGATGTCTTGATGTCAACCAGAACCGGATGCGGCCTGGAACCGACGCCACACACGCGCCCCGACCTGCGCTGTTGCGCGGTCCCGAGGTACTGCGCCGGCCGCCGCAGCGCAATTTGTTCAGCATTAAGGAAGTCAAATGAATAATCGCCGCAAACTGCTCTTGGCTCTCGGCGCAGCCGCGCTCGCCTCTCCCCTCTCGCCGCTCGCCCAGCCGGCGGCGAAGGTCTGGCGCATCGGCTTCCTCGGCACCGCAACCGCCGCCGGCTACGTCAAAGAAGTCGAGGCGATACGCGCGGGGCTGCGCGATCTCGGTTACATCGAAGGCAAGAACATCGTCATCGAATTCCGCTGGGGGGAAAACAATCCCGAGCGGTTGAAGGCCATGGCGGAGGAACTCGTTGCTCTTAAAGTAGACGTGATCATCACTCACGCCAACATCGGTACCCGCGCCGCTGGGCAGGCGACGAAGACGATCCCTATCGTCACGGCGGATGGCAACGATCCCGTTGCTGCAGGTCTCGTCGCGAGTCTTGCGCGGCCAGGCGGCAACATCACGGGATCGACTGGCTTTCAGACAGAACTGGCCGCCAAACGGCTCGAGTTGCTAAAGGACACTCTACCGCGCATCAAGCATGTGGCGGTCCTCTTTACTGTGGGAAGCCCTACCCATAACGCAATTTTTCGGGAGATGCAGGCGGCGGCCAAACAGACCAAGGTGGAACTGCACCCGTTCGAAGTAAAAGGTGCCGAAGACCTTCCGGCTGCATTTACCGCGATGGCCAGGAAGCGGGTCGAAGCCGCCGCGATCGATGAAATTCCTTTGCTCAATTCCAATGCCGGAGTGATTGGCGCCCTGGCCGTGACGCATCGGCTGCCCTCAATCGGGCTCACGACATTCGCCGACGCCGGCGGCCTCTTGGGCTATGGCGCGAATCGCCCACTGCTGTGGGCGCGCGCCGGCAGCTTCGTCGACAAGATATTGAAGGGCACGAAGCCGCGCGACATTCCGATCGAGCGCGCGACCCGGTTCGAGCTCATTATCAATCTGAAAACGGCGAAGACTCTCGGCATCAAGATTCCACAACAGGTGCTGCAACGCGCGGACAGGGTGATCGAGTGAACCGACTACACTCCCGCAAGCTTAAGCACGATGTCCAATGCGCGGACGAGAGCGACAACTTGCACTCCGCGCAACGTGCGGTCGTAAAAGCGTCCAAAATCGCGCGCATCGCCAGTCACCAGCAGATCGACACGCGCATGCACGGCCGCTGCAAGGACAGCCGCGTCCTGCAACGGCAAGCCCTCGCTGCGAGCCCATTCAACGATTGCGGGCGGAGCCTCGCCAACCAACTCCACTCGTTCGAGGATCGCGGCCAGGCGTGCGTCGAAGCCACGCGACTTCATTTCGAGGTTGCGCTGCGCCTCTTCCAGCGCGTGCCGGGAAGTTACAACGGTGCACCGTTTCGCCACCGCGAGTGCAATCAGTTCCTGCGCCCGGCCTTCGTCGCGGTGCGCCGCGGAAAACACCACGTTCGCATCGAGAAAAAGCTTCAACGCTTGCGGCGCCCGGGCACTTTGCGCAAACGGGCTTTTTCAGACTCGGTGAGCCGGTTGGCTTTGTCGAACTCCGCAATGCGTTCATCGGTATACAATTCGATCGGATACACGCCGGCGGGACGCAGCAAAACCGCCCCGTCATCGGTAGTCTCGACCAGCAGGGTCCCGGCGCCTTGCAGACCGAGCTTGCGCAGCACCGTCGCTGGCAGCGACACCTGGCCCTTCTTGCCCAGCTTGACGACTTCCATGCCATCCTCCGGTTTCCGGAAAGCCGGATTATCGCATATCCGGGCCTGGATTGGGTATGACTATGGAGGTGGGTCCTATGCAACCTGATCCCGAACATGCCGACGCCGGATTCGGTCGCCGCGTTCGAGCGGACGACGTTGCGGAATTGCAAGTGTGCTGCGGCCGCGTAACGCGGCGGAAACTCCTGGTTGCACTCGGCGCGGCCGCGCTCGCCTCTCCACTCGCGTCTCTCGCCCAGACCAAAATCTGGCGCATCGGCATACCGGGCAACATGAGCGCATCGGACAAGATGCTCGAATCATTCACGCAAGGCCTGCGTGAGCTCGGTTATGTCGAAGGAAACAATGTTGTCCTCGAGCGCCGCCTCGCGGAAGGCGACGTTGCCCGTCTCGACGCGCTGGCCGCCGAACTCGTCCGCCAAAAACCCGATGTGATCTTCGCGCCGAATTCCATTTCGGTGGACGCTGCGAAAAAAGCCACGGGAACGATCCCTATCGTGTTCTGCATCGCGGGCGACCCGGTCGGTAGCCACTTCGTGGCAAGTCTCGCGCATCCCGGTGGCAACATTACGGGCACGTCCAACATCCCGCAGGAACTGAGCGCCAAGCGTCTGCAATTGCTGAAGGAAGCCGCGCCGAAGATTTCGCGCGTCGCCGTATTCGGCGATCAAACTATAGGCGATATCTCCCGTATTCAGGTTGAAGAGGTCAAACGCGCCGCAAAAGTTCTCGGCATGGAGGTCCTGGTCACCGGAATTAAGGCGCGCAACGATATCGAACCGGTTTCGGCGCAGTTGCGCAAATGGCGCGCCGATTCAATTCTCATCATCTCCGCCCCCACCAACACCTTTAACCGAAAACTGCTGGTGGAGTTCTCGGAGAAGATACGGCTGCCGGCGATTTATGCGGACAAACTTTTTGCGGAAGCCGGTGGCCTCATCACGTACGGCCCGAATATTGAAACCTTGTATCGCCGCGCCGCGTTCTACGTCGACAAGATACTCAAAGGCGCCAAGCCCGCTGATATCCCAGTCGAACAGCCGACCACTTTCGAACTGGTCGTCAACATGAAGACCGCCAAAGTGCTCGGCATCAAAATCCCCAATTTGATCCTCGTGCGCACCGACAAGGTGATCGAGTGAAGTGCGATAACAGACATGTGTCAGGCTACGTCAACAACGTTGCCGCCGCCCGCTCCCTCCCTTGCAGGGCGCGCACCGGCTTGCAAGCCGGTGCCGCTCGATCGGCACGGGCCATGGCCCGCGAATTCCCGATCTCGCCCCCCAATCCCTCGCCCAGAGACGGGCGCGGGGAGCGTCGAGCGGAAATAGCTTGCCCGCTATTTCCGGAATGCTCAAGGACGGCCGGCTTGCGCCGCCGCGTCGGAACGGACGAGGCGCGCCGTTCAACGCGGCAAACAGCGAATCCGATTATCGAGAAGCAATTGGAGCGGCCAACGCGATTCGCATCACGGAAATATTCTAAACGTTTTCCGCTGATTGAGCCGGTAGGCGGAAAACCCGCGATGATCCAGCGTAAACACCAGGTCGGTGCCAAGTTCTTCCCCGAGCGCAACCAACGTCGCATCGGCATAGTCCATCGGGACGTTGCGGTACTTTTCCATCAAAACCGAGACCCGCTTGAGGCTTGCCTGCGACGGGGGAACCAGCAGGAAAGCGTCTCTCAGCAGGAACTCCAGACAAACCTTCTGCGCCTGCCAGCGCGGACCAACCAGATGCAGCGTCTCGGTGACAACCGCTTCCGTCGTGACGATCCGTCCGCTCCATTCCTCAAGCACCGCCACGCAGGCGGCGTGCCGGCGCTCACTGCCGTCCACCAGGGCCACAAAAGCGCCCGTGTCGAGCAGAAGTTCATTTGCCACGGCGCAATCGCCGGATCAGGTGCTCACGGTGATTCTGACCCAGATCGGGCACGCCGCTCTCAATGCGACCGAGCAGGTCGCGGACGCGTTCGATGGGGCGGATTTCCGGTTCAGCATCCAGGAATTGCTCAAGCGCCAGGCGCACCACGTCCGAACGCTTGCGCCGCAGGCGCTTGGCCGAGCGGTCGAGCCTGCCGGCGAGCGCTTGCGGCAACCGCAATGTCATTTGAGATTCCATGCACCATTCCTCCTTTGCACTGCATTGTAATGCAAAGACTTGCCGGACGCTACTCTGGCGGCAGGTGTCCAATTTCACGCAAGACCGGACATAGTCATGCCGGCTTGCGTCGCCGCGTTCGAACGGACGATGTTCGCCGTTCAACGCGGCGCGAGTTTCTGCTCAACGATGAGGTCATCAAATGAATAATCGCCGCAAGCTTATCGTTGCACTTGGCGCGAGCGCGGTTGCTTTCCCTCTCTCGTCTCTCGCCCAGCGCCCGGCCGGATTGAAGCGCATCGGTTTTCTGCTGGCGGGCCCGCGCCCGCCCTCGATCGACGCTCATTACGTCGGGGCGTTCGCGCGGGGCATGCGCGAGCTCGGCTACGTCGAGGGAAAAACTTTCGTCATCGAGTGGCGTTTCGCGGAGGGCAACTACCTGCGCCTGCCCGACCTGGCGGCGGAGATGGTACGCATGAATGTCGACGTTATTGTCACCGGCGGCGGGTCAGCTAACCGCGCGTTGCAACAGGCGACCTCGACGGTTCCGATCGTCAATGCGACCATGTCCGATCCGGTCGGCAACGGCTTTGCGAAAAGCCTCACCCGCCCGGGCGGCAACACCACCGGACTCTCGCTCACCACCACCGACATGAGCCCGAAGCACCTCGAGCTCCTGAAATTAATGTTGCCGAAGCTCACGCGCCTCGCCGCGCTGGTTAACTTCGGCAACCCGGCTCATTCTGCCACCTTGAAGAGCATCGAGGCCAACGCGCAGAAAGTGGGCGTTAAAGTTCTGACGCTCGACGCGCGCAACCCGGATGGGATCGAACGCAACTTTGCCATCATGAAGCGGGAGCGCGCGGATGCCGTGATGGTCGCTATAGATGCGTTTTTCGTCGGGCAGCGCCAGCAAATCGCCGAACTGGCGCTGAAATACCATCTGCCGTCGATGTTCTCGGCGCAGGAACACGTGGAGGCCGGCGGGCTGATGAGCTACGGCCAGAACCTCGCCGACATGTTCCGGCGCGCCGCCGGCTACGTCGATAAAATTCTCAAAGGCGCGAAGCCCGGCGATCTGCCGATCGAGCAACCGGCGATATTCTCGCTCGCGATCAACCGCCAGACCGCCAAAGCGCTCGGGCTCACGATTCCAAACGAGTTGCTGATGCGCGCGGACAAGGTGATCGAGTGACCACAACTTTCGACAGCAAAGGAGTCAACATGCGCAATCATATCCACCGCATCGCCGCACCTCTCCTCACCCTCGCCGCCCTGACCATGAGTGCCGCGCTGGTCCCCGCCACGTCGGCACTGGCGGCGGACAAGCCCCTCCACATCGGCATCCTTTCCGGCGGAACGCAGCAAATTCGCGGCGGCCTCGAAGATGCTCTCATCCA
>JAYVME010000533.1:0-2960 GCA_043759115.1 Betaproteobacteria bacterium
CAATACCGCATCGTCTCCGCTGGCAGGACGTGACATGAGTTTCTCCATCAAGGTTGATGAAGGTGTATTATTGCATCAATGAAGTATAAATGGAATAAGGCGCTGGCGGTGATCGGGCCGATGCCCGGCATCTGCATCAGCCGCACTGAGCGCGCATCGGCCTGTGCCAGTTGCTTGATATGCGCATCATACTCAGTGATGCGCACATCGAGCGCCCAGAGGTGGCTGAGCAGGTCGCCAATGGCGCGGTTGGCCCAGCCGGGCAACTCTTCCAGCGCCGCCGCCGCCTTACGGCGCACCGTATCGGCCTTCTTTGGCAACACGATGCCAAACTCGCTCAAGAGGCCGCGGATGCGGTTGATCGTGGCGGTGCGTTCCTCAACGAAGCCCTGACGCACCCGGTGTATGCACAGCGTGCCTTGTTGATCGACGTTCTTGATGGGTACAAAGCGCATGTTGGGCCGCTGCACCGCTTCGCAGATCGCGGCGGCATCGGCCGCATCGTTCTTGCCGCGACGGCCGGCCATGCGGTAGGGTGCGACAAATTTGGGCGCCATCAGTTTGGGGGTGTGGCCCAGGGCGGCAAAGGCGCGCGCCCAGTGGTGGGCGCCCGAGCAAGCCTCCATGCCAATCACGCAAGGCGCGAGCGTAGCAACCAGCTCCAGCAGCTGCTCGCGCCGCACGCTGGGGCGCACCAGCGCCGCCTTGCCGTGCTCATCAATGCCGTGCACGGCGAATACGTTCTTGGCAAGATCAATTCCGACGGTCATAATCTTCATGGACTCCCCCTCGAGGTTGTTGATGGATGCATCAAACACCATCTTGGCACTTAAATGCCGTGCGGCTTCACCGCCGCTTGCTCGGGACGGGGAAGTCCCTTTCATTCGTTAGAGCGCACTACCATATGTCACGCGTTCTGGCTATAATCTGGCCAGAATGCGGTTCGAGATACGCTTGGCCCCCGAGGCCGTCGAAGACCTACGCCGGCTGAAGGTCAAGGAACGGACAGCGGTAAAGGAAGCTCTCGCAACCCATTTGAGGCACGAACCAACCAAGACCAGCCGTAGCCGAATCAAACGCTTGCGCGGCATAGCGCGACCGCAGTATCGGCTCCGCGTCGAAGAGGTCCGTGCGTTCTACGATGTTTCGGGTTCGGCCGTCGAGGTACTGGCGATCGTGCCCAAACCGGAGGCTGAGTCATGGCTAGCCCAGTTCGGAAGGTCAAAGTGAAGGAAGTGCCGCTGTCTGAGGTCAAAGACGACTTGTCCCGCTTTCTCAGGGAGGCCGAGACACAGGATGTCGTCATCACACGCCACGGCAAACCGGCCGGTGTGCTTATCGGTTTCAAATCGGAGGACGACTGGTTCGACTACCGGCTTGAACACGATCCACGGTTCTTGCAACGCGTCGAGCAGGCTCGCGCGAGCTTCCGTGTGGGCCGCGGCGTCAAGCTCGAAGACGTCAAGTAATGGTGCGCTCTAACCACCCAGCCAACGCCGACGCACAAGCTTCCGCCAAATTAGTTGACACTTCGGGCTAACAAGCCCGGCTGTGTGCATTCGTTTTCCAGAGCCGGTTTTCCTAACCGGTCCGCAGAACAGATAAAATCCGGTTATGAATTCCGAATCGCGTAGAGTCGCTGCAGCCGATCTGCAGGCATTTATCGCGCGCGCTTTTGTCGCGGTGGGAATTTCCGCGCCCGAAGCGGCGGGCATCGCCGAGCTGATGACGCGCGCCGACGTGAACGGCGCCGACGGGCACGGCGTGTTCCGCCTGCCGCAGTACATCCGCCGCATCAAGGGCGGCGCGGTGAATATCAAACCGCACATTCGGGTGGAACGTGACGCGCCGGGCATGGCGCTCATCGACGGCGACAACGGCATGGGACATCTGGTAATGCGGTTTGCCACCGACCGCGCGATAGAAAAGGCAAAGACGGCGGGCATGGCGTGGGTGGGCGTCAAAGCGAGCAACCATGCGGGACCCGCGTCGCTTTACGCGAGCATGCCGATTGCGCACGACATGATCGGGATCTACCTCGCGGTCGGCAACGCGAACCACCTTGCCGCGTGGGGCGGGTTCGACATGCTGTTGTCGACGAACCCGATTGCGGTCGGCGTGCCGGCGGGCGCGGAGCCGCCCATTGTGCTCGATATGGCGACGACCGTTGCCGCCTACGGCAAAGTGAAAACCGCAGCACAACGCGGCGAAACTATGCCGCAGGGCTGGATGATAGACCGCGAGGGCAAGCCGCTCACGGATCCGAAGCGCGCGAACGAGGGCCTGCTGCTGCCGATTGGCGGTTACAAGGGTTACGGCCTGGCGCTGGTGTTCGGCCTGCTAGCGGGCACTTTAAACGGTGCTGCGATGGGACGCGATGTCGTTGACTTTAATAACGACGACACGAGCCCGACCAACACCGGCCATGTGATCGTCGCCGTCAACGTCGCAATGTTCCGTGAACTCGGAGAATTCAAAGCGAGCGTCGATCAGTTGATCCGCGACCTACGCAATTCGCAGCGGCTGCCTGGCGTCGACGCGATTCGCCTGCCCGGCGAACAAAGTCACGCGAAGCGCGCCGAACGCGCGCGCCTCGGCATTCCGCTGCCGGCGCCATTGCTGCAGAGCTTGAATCAGCTCGCCGCCGAATTGAACATCGCTTCGCTTCAATAGTCGAATCCCAGACTGCGTAAGCTACGTGATGATTGAACGACCAACCAAGCTAACGCAGTAACCAAGGAGAAGACGCGTGGTCAGACTTGCCGATTTGCCGGATTATGAACGCAGCCACCTGCTCGACAAGGTCAAGGACCTGGCGGGCTTCGACGCGCGGCCGTGGGTCAAGCCGCCAGCGCTTAAGAAATGCCGCATCGCGATCATCTCGACCGCCGGGCTGCACACGCGCGGCGACCGCCCGTTCGGGCCGAGCGCGACCGCGACCGACTATCGCATCATCCCCG
>JAYVME010000534.1:0-6993 GCA_043759115.1 Betaproteobacteria bacterium
GACCCGCCGCACATCGGGCAGCGCATCAAAATGTTCATCGCGACTGAGTATCGGCAATCCGTGTTGCATCGCAAGTGCTGCGATCCACGCGTCGTTCGCGGGGATGGGTCTACCCAACCGTTTGAGCGTGGCGCGCAGCGACGCGTAGGGCAAGGTGGTTTCAGCGGTAATCGTCAGAATATCGAAGTGGCGCAGATGAGTCTTGAGCCATTCATCGTAAGTTTTGCGATGCCGCGAAGCCATGATGCCGTAGCGGAATTCCCCGAGCACGATCACCGGAATTGCAACCTGATTTTGCGCGCCCAGGATCGCGCCGACCGCGGGCGCGCCATCGACAAACGCCGACAGCGCGTTGGTATCGAGGATCAACGCCGATCCTCGGGTTCGATGACCTCGAACTCCCGGTCGACGATCGATTGCACGCGAACCGTTTCCTTGTGCAATCGCCTGAGCTTGCCGAATCCCCTCATCCACGCCGGCTCGCCTGGATGCGCACGATCAACGCCCGCCACCAGCTTTTCGCGCAATGCGTCCGTGACGAAGTCCTTAAGCGATTGGCCGCGCTCGGCCGCGGTGGCCTTGGCTCTGCGGAACAGAGGGTCAGGAAGTTCCAGCGTGGTTTTCATGCTCCCATATTACCATATTTATGGGACTGCCAGCCGCAATGCCGTGCCGGTTCCGGCGGAGGCAATAGCTCGATTCTCATGACGCGCGATGATCTGCCAAGCGAGGCTATAATACTTTCGGTCCGGATCGTCGGCCATTAATTTACAGCATCACGGCAATAGATTAAGGGGAAAACATGAAATCCAAGCTGCGCCTTGTGCTCCTGATGTGGCTGGCGCTGATGGGCACGGCCCACGCTGACACCCTGGATCAGATAAAGAAGGAGGGCGTACTGGTGGTCGGTGTTCGCAACAGCATGCGGCCGTTCGGCTTTATCGATAAAGCAAAGATGGAGATCGTGGGCTACGACGTCGATTTTGCGCGCGCCATTGCCGGCAAACTCGGTGTCAAGCTGCAACTCAAATCGTCCGACGCCAAATCGCCCGATGCGCCTCTCATTCCGCTCCTGCTGGAACATAAGGTCGATCTTATCGCGGGTGCAATGACCAAGAGTGCCGGGCGCATGGAGCAGGTCGATTTCAGCCTGACCTATTACGTTACGGGGCAGACCTTTCTGGTAAAAAAAGGGGCGGTCAAGGCCGTGTCCGACCTCGCGGGAAAAAAAATAGGCACCGGCCGGAAATCCACCGCGGTGGGCAACCTGAAAAAAGTGCTGCCAAGCAGCACCATCGTCCCGTTCTCGAACTACAGGGACGCGTTCAGGGCGCTTAAGGAGGGGGGCATCTCCGCGGTATGCACCGATGCAACCATCCTCGAGGGGTTACTCGCGGCAGATCCGCAGAAGGCCGCGTATGAGATTCTCGATACGCGGATTTCCAATGAGCCCTACGGACTCGGTATCCGCAAGGGTGACCGGCAATTTCTTGAATTCGTGGACCGCACCCTGCTCGAACTCGAGCAGAGCGGCGAAGCCGCGAAAATTTATGCCAAATGGTTTGGCAAAGACTCCGGCTTATCCCTTAAGCGCGCCTTCACGATTACTGCAGGCAAGTAACGTGTTTATCACCGGCGTCAAAGCAGATGTATGATTGCAATACCTGACCCTGTTGCTCCGAGAGCATCGGTATACTGCCGGGACTATGATTAGCGTATATCGTGCGAGGCCACTGCCCAGAGCTCGCATTGTTCTGGCCCTGCTGCTGGCAAGTGCCGCGGCATCCGCGGCCGAATTCACCGGCCGCGTCGTTGGCGTTAATGATGGCGACAAAATCACGGTACTCGATGCCGGCAAGAAGCAGCACAATATCCGCCTGTCAGGGATAGACGCACCCGAGCCCAAACAGGCATTCGGCGCTCAATCAAAGAAAAACCTCTCCGACCTGATCAATAACCGGCAAGTAACGATCACATGGGACAAGCGCGATCGTAACAAGCGCATCGCCGGCAAAGTGTTTTTTCGGCCGGGGCTGTGCGCCACCCCCGCGTGCCTGGAGAAAACGGACGCCAACTATCAGCAAATCGCCGCGGGCATGGCGTGGCACGACAAGCAAACCGAAGCCGAGCAATCGCCCGAAGATCGCGCGCGATACGCCGCCGCCGAAAAACAAGCGCGCGCGGCGAAACGCGGACTATGGGCGGACCCTGCACCGGTGCCGCCGTGGGAATGGCGGTCTGGCAAAACAACCAAGCAATGACCATGCAATTCCAATGTTCGGGAGGTGTGTGATGAAAGCCAATTCCGCCACAAACCAACGCCGCCGTCTGATTCTGAAGGCCACCGGGGCTGCCGCAGTAACTTTCTCCCTCGGTGGTTTGCCACTCGCAGCGCGCGCCGCGACCGCCACGACCGGGAAAATAAAAATCGGCATTGTCGGATCGGGCAGAGTCGGCGGCGCAGTCGGCGGAGCCTGGGTGAAGGCCGGGCACGAAGTCATGTTCTCGTCGCTCGATCTCGAAGCGGATAAAAAACTCGCGGCAAGCCTCGGACTCAATGCCCGGGCCGGCACGCCGCGCGAGGCCGCTGCATTCGGCGACGTGCTGCTGATCTCGGTACCTTACAGCGCGCTGCCGGCGGTCGGCCGCGATCTGGGGGAATTGATCAAGGGCAAAGTGGTCATCGATACGTGCAATCCCATAGTCGCGCGCGACGGCGAGATGGCGACCGCGGCGCGTGAAAAAGGCGCCGGCCTCGCCTCCGCGGAACTGCTGCCGGGGGCGCGGATCGTCCGCGCGTTCAATGCGATCGGTTACTCGCGGATGGCGGAAGCGTCAAAAAGCAGCGGCAAGATCGGCATGCCAATGGCGGGCGACGATCCCAAGGCAATCGAAATCGCATCAGCTCTCGTGCGCGAGGTCGGCTACGAGCCGGTCGTGGTCGGGTCGCTCGCGACGATGGGCAAATATCTGATCCCGGGGACGCCGCTGGGGGGCGAACACACGCCGGCGGAAATTCGGCAAATCGTTACTACGCTCAAATGAGGCTGTGCGGTGGATAACGGAATCTAATTGCCCGTTCTCCATGAATTTCGCCGAGTTCACTCCGGAAAAATTACACTGATCCTGTTTATTTATTATTTCCCGCAACGCGACGCCCAATGCGCAGCTTGTCGAGCAAGACGATGCGGCGCTTGTCGACCAGAATATGGCCCGAGTCCCGCAGTTGCTTCATCACCCGGCTTACCATCTCGCGCGACGCGCCGACCATGCGCGCGATGTCCAGGCGCGACGGCACCCGCGCGATCGTATAGGCCCCGTCGATCGGCTCGGCCAGCTCGATCAGCACGCGCGCCACCCGGCCGTATACGTCCATCAGCGCCAGGCTCTCGATCTGGCGATCGGCGCGGCGCAAGCGGCCGACCAGGGCGACCATGACGCGTGCCGTCAGGTCAAAGCTCTCCGCCAGGCGCTGCGTGAAGTCCGTTTTGGATATGCGCATCAACTCGCACGGCTCCAGCGTTTCCACGTCGGCCGAACACGGCAGATCGTCGAGCAGCGCCATTTCGCCGAAGAAATCACCCGGCCCCATGATTGAAAAAATCACCTCGCGGCCGTCCGGGCGCGATTCGAAGACCTTGGCGCGCCCGGACCGCACGATATAGAGCGCATCCGTCAGCCGCCCTGCCCGCAGAACGTGCACGCCGCGCGGGTATCGCTGCAATGTCACGCAATTTGCCAGCATCGACAGATGCTCCGGCGAAAGCGCCGAGAACAGCGGCACGAACTTGAGCGTTTCGATGGCTATCATCGGCGGCTTGTCTGCTGATTTGACGAGGTTGAGGTCATTTTCCCGCAAGAGCTTCGAACAAATAGGATCAGTGTAACGTTTCCCTGGCCGAACGGCTTGCCCTGCGGAATCTTGTAATGCGTGGGTCGATTACGTAAGAGCTACCGGGCTTGGCTATTTGCATAACCGAGTATTGCCTGCGTCCATCCGTGTTCATCGGCGGTTGCGAATTGTTTTTGCGGTGACTTCTAGTATAGTTCCAGTTAGCGCCTCGCGGTACTCGGCATTTTTCCATTTCCGGCGCGGACACCGGAGGCGTACGGCGACTACATCAAAGCCGAGATCAAGAAATACGCCAAGGTGGTGCAGGATTCCGGCGCGCGCGCCGACTGAGCAAGTATGTGGAGTCTGCGGGCGCTATCAGCACGCAGAAACGCAAACAGGTTCTTCTGACCTCACTTTTTCATTTTAAATAAACAACAAAAGCGGCAGCCACGCCGCTGTGTTTGCTGCTGGGTCTGCCGCTGGTGGGCTTTTTGGCATCCGCAAAGGATGGCGCACGCAGAGCCGAGAACAGTAACGCCGCAGCTACCTTCGCCGCAATCAAGCGGCCTTCCTGAGTCGATGTTCAATCGGCTTAACCGATAGCCGCAGTCCTGCTGCACCGAGAATGGCCGTGAGGCTGCGCAATTCGGGATTACCGGATTTTGACAGCATCCGGTAGGTTGCTTCGCGGGTGAGCTTCGACTTGCGCGCTATTGCGGCGACGCCGCCAAGCGCTTGCGCAATATGACGCAATGCAAGCATGAGCCCGCCCTGGTCACCGTCTTCAATCGCCGCTTCAAGATAGGCCGCCGCCTCCTCGGGGTCTTTCAAACGTTCGACCAGCCACGGCTCATGTGGCACGCTTGCCGGGACGGTTTTTTTCCGTACGGCGCTTGTAGTCTTGGAAGTACGTTTTGGCATTTTCAATGTCCCTTCGCTGTGTTCTCTTGTCGCCGCCGCAGAGCAAAAGCAAGAATGGTCTTGCCGACACGGGCGAAATAAACGCGGTAACCAGGCCCCCAATCGATCCGTAGCTCGGATACCGCTTCGCCGACCGGCTCAACGTCGCCTAAGTTACCAAGCGAGACCCGATCGATACGTGTCTTGATCCGCGCTCTTGCCTGGCGATCCACCATCTCCTCCAGCCAATGGCCGAACACATCAAGCCCGTCGGCGGTTACGAAGTGACGAATCTCGAACATTTTGATTGTAATCTATAAGTCACAAACGGTCAACCCGCGACAGCCGGGGAGAAAATGGAAACGCTACTCGATTTTCACCCCTGCGGTGCGAACAACCTTGCCCCACTTGGCGATGTCGGCCTTGACGCGCTCGGCGAGCAGCTCCGGCGGGCCGCCGGCGGGAACGCCGCCCTGCGAGAGCAGCCGCTCCCTCACGTCCTGCGTGGCAAGGACTTTCTGCGCCTCGGCGTTGAACTTCAGGATGATCTCGCGCGGCGTGCCGGCGGGCATCATGATCCCGAACCAGCTGTCGGCCTCGAACCCCTTGAGCGACTCGCTGATGGCGGGCACCTCCGGCAGCACGGGCGAGCGCTTGCTCGACGCGACGCCGATCGCGCGCAGCCGCCCGCTCTTCACGTGCGGCAGCGAGGAAGGGATGCTGTCGAAAAAGAGCTGCACGTTGCCCGGGATGAGATCGCCGAGCCCCGGCGCGCTGCCCTTATACGGCACGTGCAGCGCGGTGAAGCCGCCCATCTGCTTCAACATCTCCTGCTCGAGATGCGAGAGCGTGCCCTGGCCCTGCGAAGCAAACGCGAGCTCGCCGGGGCGCGCCTTGCCGAGCGCAATGACTTCCTTCACGTTTTTCGCCGGCAGCGATGGATGAATGACCAGGATGTGCGGCACGTTGCCGGCGAGCACGACAGGTGCTAAATCGCGCTCGAGATCGTAGCCGAGCTTGGTGTAGGTGGCCATGCCGATGGCGTTGGTCGTCACCGCCGCCATCACGGCGGTATAGCCGTCGGGCGCGGCCTTGGCGGCGATCTCGACGCCGAAGTTGCCGCCGACGCCGGGCCGGTTGTCCACGATAATAGTCTGACCCCATGCCTCGGTGAGCTTCTGGCCGATCGTGCGCGTGAGCAGATCCGCCGCGCCCACCGGCGGGAACGGCACGATGATACGAACCGGCTTGGTCGGATAGCCCTGGGCGCCGGCGCCGGCGGCGCACAGCGCAAGACCGATCGCGACGAACCGTGCGAATCTGTTGCTCATTGTCGGCTCCCTCAGAGGTGATTCAAGACGCGATGCGACGAAGGTCGTTACAATATCCCAATATCTGCGCGCGTGCCAGACGCGCCCCGCAAGACGGCGGGCCGGATCCAAAACGGTGCGCCTGACGTAAACTGGCGGTCCCAACGAAACGGAGGAGTCCCGCGTGCCTTTTGATTTCATTTTGCGCAACGTCCGGCTGGCCAATGGCGATGGCGCCGGCGTCGATATTGCGGTTGCCGAGGGACGCATCGCCGCCATCGCGCCGCGCATCGCCGGCGACGGCGAGAGCGTGGATGCCGGCGGGCGTTTCGTGTCGCCCGGTCTGGTGGAATGCCATTTCCACCTGGACAAGTCGCGCATACTCGATCGCGTCGCGCCGCTCGCGGACCGCCGCGCGACCGACTACATGAAACGCACGGCCGCGGTGAAGCACACGTTCACGGTTGAGGATGTCTACGCGCGCTCGCGCGCGACGCTCGAGCAATGCCTGTTGAACGGCGTCACCCACATGCGCACCCACGTCGAGGTGGATCCCAACGTCGGCCTGCGCGGCTTCGACGCCATCGAGCGCCTCGCGAAGGATTACGCCTGGGGAATCGACCTGCAACTGTGCGTCTTCCTTCAGGAAGGTTGGACGAACGTTGCGGGCGCCGAGAACAACGTGAGAGCGGCGCTCAAGCGCGGGGCGCAGGCTGTCGGCGGCGCGCCGCGCTACGACACCGATGGCCCTGCCCAGATCCGGCGCATCTTCGCACTCGCGAAGGAATTTGACGTGGACGTCGACATCCATCTCGACGGCGGCTATACGACCCACGACATGGACATCCATCAGGTGTGCGACCTGGCGGACGAGATCGGCTGGGGCGGGCGCGTGGCGATCGGCCACGGCAACAAGTATTCGTGCCTGCCGGCGGCGGAACTGGAGGC
>JAYVME010000535.1:0-6991 GCA_043759115.1 Betaproteobacteria bacterium
TGTGATGATCATCATGACGACCAACGCCGGTGCCGCGGAACTGTCGAAAAGTTCGATGGGCTTCACCGCGTCGGCGCAGACGGGCGACGAGATGGCCGAGATCAAGCGCACGTTCACGCCCGAATTTCGCAACCGGCTCGACGCGATCATTTCTTTCGCGGCGCTCGATCGCGACATCATCATGCGCGTGGTGGACAAGTTTCTCATGCAGCTTGAAGAGCAATTGCACGAGAAAAAGGTCGAAGGCACGTTCTCGGCCGCACTCAAGGATCATCTTGCGAAGAAGGGTTTCGATCCGCAGATGGGCGCGCGCCCGATGGCACGCCTGATCCAGGACACGATACGCACCGCGCTGGCCGACGAATTGCTGTTTGGCCGCCTGGTGAGCGGCGGCAAGGTTATCGTCGATATCGACGCGGACGGCAAAGTCCACCTGGTGTTCGACGAGGAAGTCGCGAGCGTTGTATAGAACGATCAACCGGCGCGTGCCGGCGTGACCCAACAAACATAACATTGCTGAAAATAACGCACGGAGGGGACGATGAAATCCATTTTCTATCGCGGCGCCGGCTGGTCGCTGCTGGCGGCCATTTCGTTAGGGCCCACGGCGGCCCATGCCCAAGAGTCGTCTACGGTGCGCGGCATGGCGGCAACCTGCGCCAATTGTCATGGCACGGACGGCCGCAGCGTCGGCACGGTGCCGGGTCTTGCCGGTGTCGATAAGGGGTATATGGCGCAGCAGATGAAGGACTTCAGAGCCGGCAAGCGGCCGGCCACCATCATGCAGCAGTTGGCCAGGGGCTTTACCGACGAGCAAATCGACCAGCTCGCCGCGTATTTCGCGGCGCAGAAGAAATAAGGGGGCGACCATGACACTCAATCGACGCGAATTCATCCAGTGGCTGTCGGCCGGCGCGGGCGTGTCGGCGGTGGCGGGTTGTGCTGGTACGGGCGACGGCCCGACGGTCGGCCGCGTGGTGGTAATCGGTGCCGGCTATGCGGGCGCGACCGCGGCAAAATACATCCGCCTGTGGTCGCCCGACATCGAAGTGACGCTGGTCGAGCGCAACGGCGAATTTATTTCGTGCCCGCTCAGCAATCTGGTGCTGGGCGGCAGCAAAACGCTCGCTGACATTACGGTCGGCTACGGCGGGCTCGACAAGTATGGCGTCAAGCGCGTGCGTGACGACGCAGTGGCGGTCGATCCGGTCAAGCGCGAAGTGCGGCTGGCCTCCGGCGCGACGCTGGGCTATGACCGATTAATCGTCGCCCCCGGCATCGATTTCATGTACGACACGCTGCCCGGCCTGAACAATGCGGACGCGCAAAGCCGCGTGCTGCACGCGTGGAAAGCCGGCGCGCAGACGGTTGCGCTCAGAAAGCAGCTCGAAGCGATGCCGGACGGCGGCGTCTACGCACTGCATATTCCGGCCGCGCCGTACCGCTGCCCGCCGGGGCCGTACGAGCGCGCGTGCCAGGTTGCGCATTACTTCAAGACCGCGAAGCCCAAATCCAAAGTGCTGATCCTCGACGCCAATCCGGACGTCACGTCGAAAGCGGGGCTCTTCAAGGCGGCCTGGAACGGCCCCTACAAAGGCATTGTTGAATACCGTCCCAACAGCGAACTGGTGGATGTCGATGTCAAGACGCTGACCGCAAGGCTGCAGTTTGACAACGTCAAAGCCGATGTGTTGAACGTGGTGCCGCCGCATGGGGCGGGACAGATTGCGCGGCAGACCGGACTCATCACGGCCAACAACCGCTGGTGCGGCGTCGACTGGTCGACGCTGGAATCGCTCAAGGTGACGAGTGTGCACGTGCTTGGAGACGCGACGTTGTCGGCGCAACTGATGCCGAAGTCGGGGCACATGGCCAATCAGCACGCCAAGGTGTGCGCGGCGGCGGTGATTGCGCTGATCAAGAACCAGCCGGTCAACCCGCAGCCCATGATGATCAACACCTGCTACAGCTTTGTCGACGACAAGAACGTGATCCACGTGGCGTCGGTCCACACCTACAATGCGACGGATAAAACGATGCTGCCGGTCAAGGGTGCGGGCGGTCTCTCCGACAAGGCGAATGAACTCGAAGGCGCATACGCGATGTCGTGGGCGAAAAACATCTGGGCCGATATGCTGGCGTGATCGCACAGGGTGGATTTGCGAGGGGCGCTGCGGCGCCCCTTTTTTTATGTTCGCCGCGGGCGCACGTAGCGCCAGGTTGCGGCAACAGCCAGTGCAAATAAGAGGTAAGCCGTCGTGAACACCCAGTCCGGAAAGCTGTAATAGAGCAGCCGGTGGAGCCAGCGCGCGATGAAACTCGTTTCGCTTGGCGCGCCGCGCAGCGCGTCTTCCCACGCGGTCAGCGGGCACACCATCCCGAGCAGCGCTTCAAGGGCGACGAATGCGATCGCCGCGAGGTGTGCGATGCGAAAACCGAAATTACGCACCCAGCGCCAGCCTGCCAGCGCGCCGATCCAGATCAACAACAGTCCGCCAGTGACGAACAAAACGAACGCAAAGTGGACAATCAGAATCAGCTCGGCGAGCCAGTGCATGGGGTTTTGGCCGGTAAGCCTCGCGCCCCGGATTTTTTCCGTAGGGCGGGAGAGGGGATGGTTTGGAGACGCGTCAATTCAGACCGGCGAAGATGTCCCGGTTGTTTTCTATGCATCCGGCGGGTTCAAACCCCGTGCTGCGGCAATGCGTCTGCGCAGTTCTTCCGCCATCACGGGCTTGAGCAGAAATTCGAGATTCGCCGCGCGCGCGATCTGGTCAAGGTCGGGCGTAATGCTGCCGGTGACGAGGATGCCCGGGATTTCCGGATCGAGTTCGCGGCGAATGCGCTGTGCGACCTCGATACCGTTTTCGTCGGTGCCGAGACGGTGGTCGACGATCAGCAGTGCCGGCAGTTTGCCGGCTGCATGCACGGCGGCGACCACATCGTCGCCGGTAGTCGAGCCGATGACCTCCGCGCCCCAGCTCGACAGCAGCACTTTCATGCCTTCGACGATGGCGCTTTCATCGTCGATGACCACGATCAGTTTCCCTGTCAGGTCGGCGGGCGCGCGTGCCGCCGTGCTTGCAGCGTCCTCGTGCAACTCCCGTATCTGGCCGACCGGTACTTCAAAGCTGAACGCCGAGCCTTTGCCATATTCGGAAGTCAGTTCGATCTTGTAGCCGAGCAGGGCGCACAGACGCTGCACGATGGAAAGTCCGAGTCCCAACCCTTTTTTGCTGGTGCGGCCCGGGTTTCCGAGTTGGAGGAATTCCTCGAAAATGCGCGATTGATCCTCGTCGCGGATGCCGATGCCGGTGTCGCGCACTTCGATTCGCAGCACGCCGTTGGCCGGCGTGGCAATTACCGCCACCTCGCCGGCAGGCGTATAGCGGACGGCGTTGCTGATGAGGTTGCGCAGAATGCGTTCGAGCAGAATGGCATCGCTGGCCACAACGTGCGATCCGCCGGCAATCGCCAGCCGCAGTCCCTTGTCGGCGGTCTCGGGGACGAATTCGCGGCGCAAACGATCGAATATTCCCGCCAGCGCGAACTGGGTCACAGTGGGTTTGATCACGCCCGAATCGAGCTTGGAGATATCGAGCAGTTCGTTGAACAGCGCTTCGAGCGCCTGCACGGACTCGTTGATGCTGGAGACCAGTTTCGCGCCTTCCGGGTCGCGCACCTTGGCGGCGAGCGCGGAGGCGAACAGTCCCATCGCGTGCAGCGGCTGGCGCAGGTCATGGCTGGCTGCCGCGAAAAATTGCGTCTTGGAGCGATTGGCCTGTTCGGCGGCGACACGCGCTTGTTCGAGATCGTCGTTCTGCGCGGCGAGCCGGTCGGCCAGCGCCTGCTTCTCGAACCGGTTGCGCAGCGATTCGGTCAGCATGCGGTTGTAGTCGCGCGCGAACGACATCAGCCCCAGCATTATTGCCGTCAAGATGACGCTGAGCACGTAATGCGGCGTGTCGCCTTCGTAGGCATTGCGCAGGATAAACGGCACCAGCGTCGGCACCACGAATAAATAGAACGACGGGATGTGCGAGCCTATCATCGGCACCGCCGCCGCAGTCATGCCGAACACGAGTATCGTCAGCACCGCCTGGTAGAGATGGTGACCCGAGATATAGAACAGCAGCGCCGTCGAGCCCCACAACATGCCGGACATGCCGGCCCCGGCCGCCCATACCGCAGCCGCGCGGCCGACGTTTTCCAGCTTGAAGCCCGCCTTGCGGCTTTTCAGATAAAGCGTCAGGCGCCAGCCCTGAAACAGCGTTATGCACGCGAGCCATCCGAGGAGGATGCCCGACGTACGCTCGCCGAACAAGACGCCGGCCAGCATCAGCGCGCCCGCCATGTTGCCGGAGATCGACGTCGGCAACACGCGATATAACATGCTGATTTGTTCGGCGTGTATCAGCGCGCCGAGCGTCGAATCCGACAACGGCTCAAGCGACTTTCTTTTTCCCTGGCGCAATGTCATGCCGGCATCTCGCGGCCAATAATAGCGGGCGCAGTTTGTAAAATTATCGCTGCGGCAGCCGCAAACCCAGTTTCCCGACCGCAATGACCGCCTGGGTGCGATTCGACACATTGAGCGCCTTGAGGATGGCGGTTACGTGTATCTTTACCGTGCCATCGGCGAGGTCGAGATCGCGGGCGATCAGCTTGTTGGATTTGCCCTGCACCATTCCCGCCAGCACGTCGGCCTGGCGCGCCGTAAGGCCGATCTCGTGCGGCGCCAGCATTTTTCCGCCCTCATTTGCTTCCGCGGCCAGCCGCAGCGCCGGTTCCGGCGTGCCCTGATGCTGCCGCAGCACCTCGACCGGCAGGTAGACGCCGCCCGACAACACCAGGCGCAGCGCGTTGAGCAGCAAATGGGACGACGTGGTCTTGGGAATGAATCCCATGGCGCCGGTCTCGATCGCGCGCATCACGGTGGCGGGTTGCTCAGAGGCGGATAGCACGACCACCGGCGGGGCGGGATGTCGCCGGCGCAACTCCGACAGCGCGTCGATGCCGTCGACGTCCGGCAGCCCCAGGTCGAACAGTATCAGATCGAGATCCGGATTGCCGTCAGCCGCAACGAGCGCCTCGGCAAAATTCTGGGCTTCGATCAGATTAATGTTGGCATCAAGAACAGTCAGCACATGGCGTAGTGCTTCACGAATCAATGGATGGTCGTCAACGATCAGAATTTTCACGGGTGTCCCGGTTTTCCGATTTTCATCGACCAGCAGCCATGCCCTATGGCTTTGATCGTGGCCTAGTCTATACCAATTCCCCCCCGCTTCATACCGCCGCAAACGCGCGCCGCGCGCGGCTCCGCGAGCAACATGCAGATGTCATGTAGTCCTTTTAGAGTAGCCCTTCAGCCGTATTTAATGTCGTGCCGCGATTGCCGACAATACCGCCATGGGGAAAGTACAACCCCGCCGCAATGCCGGAGCGGCAAGTCCGGCGCCGCATCAAGGAGATCACAATGAATGCCGCAACCGAACGATTCAATGTGATTCACGGCATAGCCGATACAGACGCAGAGGTGCAACATCGCAAAGTCCGCGCTTCACGCCGTTTCGCCGCCTGCCTCGCTGTTTTCTTTGTGATCGCGCTCGGCACGTCGGCGTGGCTCATCCAATCGACGGGTGTACCTGTCGTGTCTACGGCAGCGGCTACCGCCGATGCGCGCTTGACGCCGCAGGTGCCGTATTTTCCGTCGCAATACGTCAACCAGGCGACCGAGGTTGAGCCGCCAATCGCAACGTTTTGAGCGTGCGCATGAACGCGGGCGGGCAGTCATCTGAGCGGTTTTGAGCGAGGGGAAAATCATGCAAAGTTCAATGCAACGCCACAGGCTGTTGAAGGCCATGAACGCCGAACCGGTGCATGCGTGGATGATTCTCGCCAAATGCGCGGCCGGACTGGCTGTGATCGTGCTGATTGCTGTTATCGGGTTGGACGCGCCTTTCGATACCGCAACCGGCGCCCCGACGTCCGTCGCCGCCATAGCTGCGGCGGGCGCACACGCAAATACGCGCTCACAGCCGCATCGCAAACAGGTATTTGACGAGCGACGGGTGCGTTTTGCGGGCGCGGCAGGCCGGCGCAGTCTGGCTAGCGAAGCGGTGGAACCGGCCAACCGGCTGCCGCTGGCGCCGCGTTAAATTGTGAGACGGGCCGTGGAATTTTGGCATAATAGCGCCAGTCTTTCACGCACAAGTCCTTGCCGGTTGAGCCCGGCGCAGAGGAGGGGCTGTGACAAGTCGTGCCGTCTCGATGGTCGCAATCGGGTTGATCGCGCTCGCGATCTTCGCGGCACCTGCACGTTCGGCGGAACTGCGGATCGCGCTAAGTTCCGAGCCCAACTCGATGGATCCGCATTTTCACGCGCTCGCTCCGAACAACAATCTTGCGGCGCACATGTTTGAGGCGCTGACGCGATTCAATTCTGATTCGGTATTGGGTCCCGCGCTCGCGGAATCCTGGCGGCTCGTCGATGACACAACCTGGGAATTCAAACTCAGAAAGGGCGTCAAGTTCCACGATGGCAGCGAGTTGACGGCGGAAGACGTCGCATGGTCGCTCGACCGGCCGGCGACGATCAAGAATTCCCCCGGCCCGTTTACGCTTTATACGAAGCAGATCACGAGCAAGGAGATTGTCGATCCGCTGACGATACGCATCAGGACTGCAGCGCCGTATCCGCTGATGCTGAACGATCTCAGTGCAGTATTCATCGTCTCGAAGAAGAATACGCAGGGTATCGGCAGCGAGGAGTTTGCGCAGGGTAAAGGAGTCGTGGGTACCGGACCTTTCCGGTTTGCTTCGTTCAAGCGCGGCGATCGCGTCGAGCTGTTGCGCAATGAAAGTTACTGGGGAGACAAGCCGACATGGGACAAGGTGACGTTCCGCTTCATCACTTCTGATCCTTCGCGGCTTGCAGCGTTATTGGCGGGCGACGTCGACGCGATCGACAACGTGCCGACCTCGGACT
>JAYVME010000536.1:0-2945 GCA_043759115.1 Betaproteobacteria bacterium
GTTATTGGCGGATGATTGCAAAAAAGTGCTGTCGATCTGCGTGGAAGTCTGCAGCGCGGCGTTTTATCTCGATAACGATCCGGGCGTGCTGATCAGCGCATGTCTGTTTGGCGATGGCGCGGGCGCGGCGGTGCTCGCCGCGGAGCCCGCTCTGGTGGGTCGCGGTATCGAATGGCGGGCCGCGGGGTCGCTGCACAATCCGGCCCAACGTGACGCGTTGCGCTTCGAACACAAAGACGGCATGTTGCGCAACATACTCACGCCGCAGGTGCCGCGGCTTGCCGCCGGGCATGCCAGTGCCGTGCTCGACGACGTATTGAACCGCCAGGGAATGTCGCGCGACGATATCGATACCTGGATCTGGCATGCGGGTGGCCGCAAAGTGATAGAAGCGCTGCAGGAGAGCCTTGAGCTTTCCGCTGCCGACGTAGTCTGGAGCAGCAAGGTGTTGAGCGAATTCGGCAACGTGAGCAGTCCCTCCGTGTATTTCACGTTGCAGGCGGCGCTCGAGGGCAACGCTCCCGGCGGCTGGTGGTGGATGTCGTCGTTCGGTGCCGGCTTCAGTTGCCACGGCGCATTGCTGAAGGTCGCCTAGCGGCGTGGTATTTGCGTACGCGCCGGCACGCTCGCAGTCATGAACATTCCGCGCACCATCGAACCCGAATGGCTGGATGAACTCCCGCCCGACGATCCGCGCGCCAGGCGCTCGCGCCGCGATTTGCGGCGCATCAATGCGTTGATGACGAACAGCTCGCTCGTCGCGCGCGAACTCAAGCGCGTCTTTCCCGGGCAGCCGCCGGGTGCCATCGCGGATATCGGCGCGGGCGACGGCCACTTCATGCTGCGGGTTGCGGAAAAAATATCAACTGAATGGCACGCAACGGACGTCGTTCTATTGGATCAGCAAAGTCTGGTCAGTACGGAGACGAGCGCGAAGTTTGCCGCCGCGGGATGGCAGCCGCAAGCGGTGACGGCGGATGTGTTCGCATGGCTCGCGCAACCCGACGGCCCGACGTTCGATGTGATCGTCGCCAATCTCTTTCTGCATCATTTCGACGCGGCGAGACTGGCTGAATTGCTGTCGCTCGTCGCCCGCCGCACCCGCGTATTGATCGCCTGCGAGCCCGCGCGTTCGGGCCGCGCGTTGCTCGCCAGCCATCTGCTCGGAATGGTCGGTTGCAACGACGTCAGCCGGCACGACGCGTTGGTGAGCGTGCGCGCGGGATTCAAAAATCGGGAATTGTCCGGACTGTGGCCAGCCGGCAGCGCGTGGACTCTGCGCGAGCATGCGCGCGGATTGTTCAGTCATTGCTTCGTGGCTACGCGCGCCGGTGGCAATGATGGCGCAGAGCGCGAACCCCGGACATGAAATCTTATGACGCCATGGTCATCGGGGCGGGACCCGCTGGTGCTTCGGCGGCCGTCATGCTCGCGCGCGCGGGCTGGTCGGTGGCGGTCGTTGAGAAAGCGCTGTTTCCGCGGCGCAAAGTGTGCGGGGAGTTCATTTCGGCCACGAGCCTGCCGCTGTTGCGCGAACTCGGCCTTGCCGACGCTTATGTTGCGCAGGCCGGGCCGCCGGTGCGGCAGGTCGGTTTATACGCCGGTAATACGATGCTCGCCGCCGACATGCCGCGTCCGCGTGATGGTACTGAAGCGTACGGCCGGGCGCTGGGACGCGAGCATTTCGATGCGCTGGTGTTGAACGCGGCTGCCACGGCTGGCGCCGAGGTGTGGCAGCCGTGGACGCTGACTGAAATCGCGCGGGCTGAGGGTGGTTACACCGCCACCGCGGTGGCGAAAGACGCGCGCGAGACCGTCAAGCTGCATGCGCGCATCGTTATCGCGGCGCACGGCTCGTGGGAGCCGGGCATGCTGCCAACGCAAATCGCGGGCGGTCCGCCGCGCGGCTCCGACCTGTTTGCATTCAAGGCCCACTTTCGCAATTGCAGCCTGCCCGCGGGCTTGATGCCGCTGCTGATATTTCCGGGCGGCTACGGCGGCATGGTGCACAGTGACGGCGGACGCGTGAGCCTTTCGTGCTGCATCCGGCGCGATACGCTGGCGCGTTGCCGGCGTTTGTCACCCAACATCAAAGCCGCCGAGGCGGTTGTTGCGCATATACGCGCCGCGTGCCGCGGAGTCGACGCGGCGCTGCACGGCGCGACGCGCGACGCGACGTGGTTGTCGGCGGGGCCGATACGGCCGGGCATACGCGCAATCCGCCGCGACGGGGTTTTCGCGGTCGGCAACGCGGCCGGCGAAGCCCACCCGATCGTGGCCGAAGGCATCAGCATGGCCATACAGTCGTCCTGGTTGTTGTGTGAGCGCCTCATCGCGCACAAACAAGAAATCCGGTCGGGGCGCGGCACGGCGTGGCTCGCTCGCGATTACGCGGCAAGCTGGCGCCGGAATTTCGCGCGCCGCGTGCATGCGGCGGCGGTTTTCGCGCAGTTGGCGACGCGGCCTGCCGCCGCCAGGGTTGCAGTGGCATTGCTGGCACGCGCTCCGGGAATGCTCACACTCGGCGCGTATTTGAGCGGCAAGGCGCAATCGCTGAGCGTTGAAAAAGTTTGACCCAGCTTAATCGCAGTAGCGCACCAACATGATGCGCACGGAGCGTCACATGCACTGCGAGCTTGCGCAATTGCGGTATTTCAGTTTGATTGAAATTTTATCGCCATGATTTGAATCAGTTATCTCACTGGCACGTCGGTTGCTAAGCTACTGCCATGCTGAGTGTCATGCGAGAAGTTAAATCCACCTGTTGTTATTGCGGCGTCGGCTGCGGGGTCGTGATCGAAACCGACGGCGGGCGTATCACCGGCGTGCGCGGTGACGCCGACCATCCGGCGAATTTCGGCCGCCTGTGCACCAAGGGCTCGACGCTGCATTTGACCGCCGGCCCGGCGGCGCGCGCGCTGTATCCCGAATTGCGTCGCACGCGC
>JAYVME010000537.1:0-2942 GCA_043759115.1 Betaproteobacteria bacterium
GTGGACAACCGGTCCGGCGCTTCGGGCAATCTCGGCGCGGAAGTGGCGGCGCGCGCAGCGCCCGACGGCTACACGCTGCTGTTCACGCCCGCCTCGGTCGCCAGCAGCCAGGCGCTCTACCAGAAGCTCGGCTACAACCTTGAAAAAGACCTGCTGCCGATTTCGATCGTCGCGTCCGCGCCGTTCGTGCTGGTGGTGCACCCGTCGTTGCCGGTAAGAACCGTCAAAGACCTGATCGCGATGGCCAAAGCAAAGCCCGGCCAGTTGCTCTACGCGTCGACCGGCAACGGCGGCAGCCCGCATCTGGCCACCGAATTATTCAAGATGCAGGCCAAGATCGACATCGTGCATATTCCCTACCAAGGCACCCCGCCCGCGGTCACCGACTTGATCGCGGGCCAGGTCTCGATGATGTTCGCCAATACGCTGTCGGTTCTGCCTTACGTCAACTCCGGCCGCTTGCGCGCGCTGGGCATCAGCAGCGCGAAGCGCAGCGCCGCGGCGCCCGCGCTGCCGACCATCGCCGAGACGGGCATGCCGGGCTTCGAGGCCAGCACGTGGTTCGGCATGCTGGCACCCACCGGCACGCCGAAGGAGATCGTCGTGCGGCTCACCGGCGAATTGCGCAAGATCGTGCAAATGAAGAGCGTCAATGACGCACTGATCGCGCAGGGTGCGGATCCGATCGGCAGCACCGCCGAGGAATTCCAGGCCCGCATCCGGGCGGATATCGAAAAATGGACGCGCACGATTCATGCAGCGGGTGTGAAGTCCGAATGACGGACGTCACCCGCACCCTCGCGCGTTACATCATCAACTCGCGCTACGCGGACATTCCCGATGCGGTGCGGCACGAAGCGGCGCGCGCGCTGCTCAACTGGGCCGGCTGCGCGATCGGCAGCTCGCGCCACGCGACGGTGGAATGCGCGCTGGCAGCGGTCGCTGAATTCGCGGGACCGCCGCAAGCCGGCATCCTCGGCCGCCGCGAGCGCATGGACATCCTTAACGCGGCACTGATCAACGGCATTAGCTCGCACGTGCTCGATTACGACGACACCCATGCGCGCGCCGTGCACCCGAGCGCACCGGTCACGCCGGCGATACTGGCGCTTGCCGAGTTGCGCCATTTCAGCGGCGAGGACTTCGTGCATGCGTTCGTGCTCGGCGTCGAAGCCGAATGCCGCGTCGGACTGTCGGTATTCCCCGAACATTACGAGCGCGGCTGGCATATCACCGGCACCGCGGGCGTTTTCGGCGCCGCGGCGGCCGCCGGCAAACTGCTCAAACTTAACGAGCAACAAATGACCTGGGCGCTCGGCATCGCGGCGACGCAATCCGCCGGTCTGCGCGAAATGTTCGGCTCGATGTGCAAAAGCCTGCATCCCGGGCACGCCGCGCACGACGGCCTCACCGCGGCGTTGCTCGCGTCGAAGAATTTCACCAGTTCCGAACGCGCAATCGAAGCGCCGCGCGGCTGGGCGCACGTGCTGTCAACGAAGTTCGACCCGGCGGTCATCACCGGCGGATTGGGCGAGCGGTTCGAACTGATGTCCAATATGTATAAACCGTTCGCATGCGGACTGGTCGTGCACGCCACGATCGACGGCTGCATCCAACTGCGCAACGAGCACAATTTGCAACCCGAAGCCATTGCGAGCATCGACCTCACGGTGTGCCCGATTGTGATGGAACTCACGGCCAACACCGATCCGCAGACGGGGCTCGAAGGCAAATTCAGCGTTTTCCATGCCGCCGCCGCCGCGATTGTTTTCGGCGCCGGCGGCGAAGCGCAATTCAGCGATGCCGCCGTGCGCGATGCGCGCGTGGTCGACTTGCGCAAACGCATAACCGCTACCCCCGATGCGCAACTGCGCAAGATCGAGGCGCGCGTCACCGTCCGCCTGAAAGACGGCCGCGTCGTAACGCGGCATGTTGAAAATGCGCTCGGCACTCTCGCGCGGCCGATGAGCGACGCAGACCTTGAGGGCAAATGCCGCGGGCTGACTGACGGTATAATCAGCGCTTCCCAAACCGATGAACTGATCCGACTGTGCTGGTCGGTCGCGGCACTGCCGGATGCCGGTGCGATTGCGCGTGCCGTCACCCCTGCCGCGTAATATTCAACACAAAGCAATTCCATGAAAATCAAAACCGCCCCGCAGATTTCACCCGTCATGCAGCAGTTGAGCGCTTATATCGCAGCGGCGCTGCGCAAACCCCTGCCGAAAGAAGTCGCCGAGAAAACAAAACACCATGTACTCGACACGTTTGCCGCCATGGTGTCGGGCTCGCGCCTCTTGCCGGGCAGAAAGGCGATTTCGTACATCAAGACGCTCGGCGGCGCGAAAGAGTCGACCGTCATCGGCAGCCGCTTCGTCACCACCGCGACGAATGCCGCGCTCGCCAACGGCATGCTCGGCCACGCCGACGAGACCGACGATTCGCACGCGCCGTCGCTGTGCCATCCCGGCTGCGCGATCGTGCCGGCGGCGCTCGCGATGGCCGAACGCGAACACCGTAACGGCACCGCGCTGCTGCGCGCGGTGGCGCTCGGCTACGACGTCGGCTGCCGGATCAATCTGTCGCTGAACGCTTACGAGTTTCGCGAAGACGGCCACTCGACGCACAGCTTCGGCCCGATGTTCGGCGCCGCTGCAGCCACCGGCGCGTTGTGCGGGCTCGATCAGCGGCAGGCGCGGCACCTGCTCTCCTACACCGTGCAGCAGGCGTCCGGCGTGTCGTGCTGGATGCGCGACGAGGAACACATCGAAAAAGCGTTCGATTTCGGCGGCATGCCGGCGCGCAACGGCACGGCCGCCGCGGCCATGGTCGCGCACGGTTTTACGGCGGTCGAAGACGTGTTCGCCGGCGAGCGCAATTTTTTCGTCGCCTACGGCCGCGCGCCGCAACCCGAAGTACTCGTGCGCGAACTGGGTGTGACC
>JAYVME010000538.1:0-6955 GCA_043759115.1 Betaproteobacteria bacterium
ATCTGACCCCGGAGATGCGCAAGAAGGGGCCGGTGCCAAATATGATGCGCTTGCGGCCAGCTTCACGGTCGCATCCCGCGAGCGGGCCCCTGCTCCGCGTTCCGCAGGCCCCTGCTCACTGCTCGCGTCCAGCCCGCCTTGTGCGTACGGTTCCAGCAAACGAATGGGCTTGACGGGGTACGTATGATCGGCGGCGCTAACGGCGGGTATTGCCGCAACGGCAAGCGCTACGACAATGCATACAATATTTTGCATCTCTCTCCTCTGCGAAAGGCCGGCAAGACCTCACTTTCGTCGTTCCCGCGCAGGCGGGAACCCAGGAACGGCAACTGCTTCTGGATGCCCGCCTGCGCGAGCATGACGATCAATCCGAGCTTACCTCACTGGTTTACTGCTGTAGTACCGACGCTTGCGCTTCATTGCGTACACCGGATTATTTTTGCGCCGTCTGCGCGGTTTTCACGCGCGCCACGGCCTCGGCTTTTTCCTTGTCGCGCGCGGCGCACAACGCCGCCCATTCCAGCATGTCGCGGGCGCGCGCCGATTCGTAGCGATCGATCACGCGGCCATCCACGTCGCGCCACGTGTCGCTGGTCGCGGCGAGTTGCCGGTACTGCTCGATCACCCACTTCGCGTCGCGCACGTCGTCCGCGGTCGGCGTGAGACCGACGGTATGTCCTTCCACCACCGCCGGGTTCAGCCCGCCGCCGCCCAAACGTATGCCGATTTTTCGCGTGGCCTGCGCTTGGTGCAGCGCGCGGTCGGGATCGCTCACGCTGCCGGTCTTGTTCACGACAAACGGCGATGCGCGCACGCCGAGTCCCAGCGTCCGTGCCGCCAGCTCAGCCTCGCCCTTGCCGTATACGAACTGGTCGAAGTCGACGAACATCTCGACGCCGAGGTCGCGCGAATAGTCGTAACCGCCGGCGCTGGCGCCGAACTCCTTCACGCGCGGGCTCGCCGCCGCGATTTCGAACACGTTCGTTGTCCCGGCCGCGGTCTCGATGCCGCAATCAATCTCCACGCTGCCCGGCGCGATGCCGCGCTCGCGTTCCAGCCGTGTGATGATTTCATCGAGCAGGCGCACCTCACTCGCGTGCTCCGTCTTGGGATACTTGATGCGCTTGAGGCCCGGCCACACCGCGCCCTCGAGATCGGCTGCGACGGAATCGTGGTTGATGCGCGTAAACGCCTCGGCGCCGCCTTTCGAGACATTCGCAATCGCGTCTTTAACGAGGCTGCGCGCGTGGGCCTTCAAATGCCGCGGCACGGAGTCTTCGAGATCAATCACGATGAAATCGCAGCCGCGGCGCCACGCGTTGTCCACAAATCGTGGCGTAACGACGGGCATGGTCAATCCGGAACGGCGCACGGTTTGTTTATGCATATTCAATCCTTAACCATAAGCACGGTTGAGCGGCGCGACCTGGTGGTCGCAAAGGCACAGCGCGCCCTTGAAACCGATGGCGCGGCCGCGCTGCCCGGCTGCATAAGTATTTTCAGCGGTCGCGAAAAGCCCGCGGTCCGGCGCGCGCCACCATGCGCCGAGCGGCGTCACGCCCGCGGCGCCGGCGATGATGATCAGCCGCTGCATGAGGTACGGCATGAGATGGATTTCGTCCGACGGCTCCGCGCGCAGATCCATGATGAGATCGGCGCGGCCCAGCGTCAGCGCCGACACGCGCGGACTCGCGCGGCCGATTTCGAACGCCGCATGATTGCCGCGCGCGGTTTCGAGCGCGGGGATGATCTGCAGCGTGTCGCTTGCCAGTCCGCGCTCGTTCTCCAGCCGGCTCAATACAGTCGCCGCTTCCTTGATCTGCGCGACCGATTCCGCGCGCGTCACCACGACGCCGACGAGTCCCGGCCACACGCAAGCGTGCAAGTCGGCGTGCAGCGCCGCCGGATCGACTTGCGCGAAAACTTCGGCGCCGCCGGCCCGCACGGTCTGCATTGCCGCCTGCATATTCTTTCTGGCGGCATGCCTGTCCCCGTCCACCACGAATTCCGCGAGATCGAGCACGATTGCATCGGCGCCGGACCGCGCCGCGCGCGCGATCAGCTCCGGTTTCGACGCCGGCACCAGCAGCCACGATCTGCGTGTTTGTTTACTCATTTAAAACTTCCAAAACATTTTTGCCGCCGATGGACGCGTTTATCGGCGGCTGAAAACCGTCCTAGGCTCTATTCTTAGCCAGGAACGCATTCACCGCGCGCGTGAACCCCGCCGGATTGTCGAGCGTCACGTGATGATCAGCGCCGGCCACTTCGGCAAACTCGATCTGCGGACAGCGCGCCTTCACCGCGGCGAGAATCTCCGGCGTGATGCGCGCGCTGCGTTCGCCTTTGACGAGCAGCGCCGGAATCTTGATACGATTCCAGTCAGGCAGTCCGTCGACGGATTCGCGCGTGGCGTAAACATTGCGATCGAACTTGTGCCGCCAGCTGCCGTCGGCGGATTGGCGACCGCTTTTTTGCGCCAGATGGCGGATGATCTCCGGCGCCGCGCTCGTGCCGGCCGGCCGCAGGCGATAGCGCGCGACGAACTCTTCACCCGTGGCGTAACTGCTGCCCTGGCGCGTGCCGACCTCGCGTAGTTTGGCCACGCGGTCGGGCGTCATTTGCAGCGTCGAGTCGACCACGATGAGCTTGCCGACGCGCCCCGGATAAGTTGCGGCGTAGGTCAGCGCGACCGTGCCGCCCATCGAATGACCGATTAAAACAAAGTCGGAGAGATCGAGCTTGGCGACGACCTCATGCAAATCGGCCGCGTAGCGCACATATGAATAATCCGGCGGCTTGGCCGCAGCACTTTCGCCATGGCCGCGCTGATCGAGCGCACGCACGTGATAGTCGGCGCTGAAGCCCGCCGCCACGAAATCAAACCAGTGCCCGTGCGCCGCACCGCCGTGCACGCAAAGCATTGCCGGACGTCCCGCCGTGCCGTAATCGAGATAGTGCAGCCGCAGGCCCGCAACCTCGACAAACCGGCTCGCATAAGGTGCCGGGCGTATGCCCTCGCCGGCGGGATTAAGATGGGTGTCGGTGTCTGCTTGCGGGGTCATTGCGGTCCATTAAAATGCGCGGATGTCGCCGGCGCATGCTGCATCGGGAATTTTCCCGTATTTTGCCATTAACTTGCGCCGGCGATAAAACGGAACTCGCGGAACGCCATCGTGCGCTGCCGCCTGCCGCCGCGACTTACTCCAGTTTGGTGCCGGTCAGCTTGATGAGGTAGCCGTACTTTTCGTAGTCGGATTTGATGCGCGCTGCGGTCTCTGCCGGCGTCATGTACCAGGGCTCGAACGCCGCCAGCCTGCTTTGCATGTCCGGGCTGTAGAGCGCGTTCTTGATCTCGGCGTTGACGCGGCCGATGATGGCCTTGGGCGTCCCCGCCGGTGCGAACACGCCGACCCATCCGCGGAACTCATAGCCGGGCACACCCGCCTCGGCCACCGTCGGCGTCTGCGGAAACTGCGGCAGGCGCGTATCCGAGCTCACCGCGAGCAACCGCAGGCGCTTGGCTTCGAGTTGCGTCAGCACCGCGGCGGGACTGCCAACCAGAAATTGCGTTTCGCCCGCGACCATCGAGGTCGTCGCCGGGCCGCCGCCCTTGTATGGCACGTGCGTCATGCGCGTCTTGGTCATCGAGGTCAGCAAGGCGATCGCGAGGTGAGAAAAACTTCCGCTGCCCGAGGTGGCGTAGAGAATCTCCTCGGGCCGCGCTTTGGCGAACGCGATGAGTTCCTTCACATTCTTGACTGGCAGCGAGGGATGCACCACCAGCAGACCGCTCTGCGCCGCGAGCAAGCCGATGCCGGTGAAATCCTTCAGCGTGTCGTAGGGCAATTGCTTGTAGATATGCGGATTGCCGACGTGCGTTGTCGAATGCACCATCAGCGTGTAGCCGTCGGGTTTGGATTTCGCGACGAGATCGGCGCCTATCGTGCCGGCGGCGCCGGGACGATTGTCAACAATGAATTGCTGGCCGGTGGTCTCAGAAATTTTCTGAAACACGATGCGCCCGACGACGTCGGTCAGGCCGCCCGTCGGCCACGGCGTAATCACGCGCACGGTTTTGACCGGATAGTTGTCGGCGGCGCTGGCGGGCGCGCCATTGAGTCCGCAAGCGATGGCCGACATGACAGCGTAGTTGCGGATTGTTCGTGGCATGGTGGTGTGCTCTGGAGAGTAAGCGGCCGGCCGGATGGCGAGCTGAAACCGAAGATACCGCAAACGCGTTACCCACGTCACTCTATCGCGTCGCGTCGCGAGCGTCGATACACCGCGCGCTGCTGCAAAAGGTTTAAAAACGCGGGGACAGGCCGCGCGGTTATACAAGCACCGCGCGCTGTCCCCCGTTACGCTTTGCTGCCACCCCTGCGCCAACCGCCCGGCGCCCAGACTATAGCGGCCTGATGTCGATCTTGCGGAACTTCACGACACCGCTGCCATACTGAAGCGCGATGGGACCGCTCGCGAACTTGCTGTCCTGAACATTGACCGTAGTAACGCCATTGAACACGACGGTCAGCTGCGACCCCTTGGCCGTGATATCCATGGTGTTCCATTGACCACCGGCTCTGGGCATGGGCGATACCTTGGCGACATTGACGATGGCGCCCGTGCCATAAGACGGATCGGGACGCGTGTCGAAGATGTTCACTTCGTAAGCATTGGTGGCGGTGATTTTATTGGCATCGGTGCAGCGTATGAAAACACCGCTGTTGGCGGTCGGGTCGACCCAGAACTCGGCGCGCACCTGAAAGTCCTTGTACGACTTTTTCGTGACGAGGAAACTCGAGTCCTTGCCGCCGAGGTCGGCCTGAACGTAGCCATCCTCAAGCCGCCAATTGGCGTCTCCCAGGCGGGTCCACTCATTCAGGTTGGAGCCGTCAAACAGCGTGATCCATCCCATCTGTGACGGACCAATGGGCTGGTATGCGCAGCCCAGCATGCCGCACCCGATAACCAGCAACCCGATAGCAATGGCGGATAAGCGTTTCATTGTGGTCCCCCTGTAGATTTGAATGACGATTGAGGCCGCGGCTTGCATGCTGCTTTGCAACGGTGTCGACAATCTCGAGCGGCTGGCCCACTGCATACGAATGGCAGGCTCTGCCTTCTACCCATTGCCGGATCAAGCATAGGCCACGCGATGCCAGACCGTCAAGGCGCCTGCTCGGAGTGCTCGGGGCCGGCAAACCCGCGTGCGCCGCCGTTGCCGATTGCGCAAATTGCGCTAATTGAATAGCATCACGGTCTCGCGGTGGGCGGCGAAGAGTCGGGACACGCATTCCGGACTCATAAGAGCCTGTCTCATCAGCAGTTCAACACCAAGAGGAGTTTCATGCAAAAGACCTACAAGATACTGATCATGGGCGCGTCATATGGTTCGCTGTTGGGAACCAAGCTCGCGCTCGCGGGGCATGCGGTGCATTTGATATGCCTGCCCGCCGAAGCGGATTTGATCAACACGGAAGGCGCCGTCATCCGCATGCCGATCAAGGGCCGCGACGGATTGGTCGAGATCAATTCCAAAAAACTGCCGGGCAAAATGTCCGCCGGCGGTACGCAGGGCGTCAATCCCGCCGACTACGATCTGGTTGCGCTGGCCATGCAGGAGCCGCAGTACCGCTCGCCCGGCGTGCGCGAGTTGCTCGACGCCGTCGCAAAATCAAAAGTGCCCTGCATGTCGATCATGAACATGCCGCCGCTGACGTACCTCAAACGCATTCCGGGCGTCGATGCGGCCAAATGCCGCGACTGCTACACCGACCCCACCGTGTGGGACGATTTCGATCCCAAACTGATGACGCTGTGCAGCCCCGACCCGCAGGCCTTCCGCCCACCCGAAGACAAGGTCAACGTGCTGCAAGTCAGGCTGCCAACCAACTTCAAGGCGGCGCGCTTTGATTCCGACGCGCACACCGCGATGCTGCGGCAACTGGGTGCGGATGTCGACGCGGTCAGGTTCGATACCGGTGCGGGCAAGATCGAATTGCCGGTGAAGTTGAAGGTGCACGATTCCGTCTTCGTGCCGCTGGCGAAATGGAGCATGCTGGTGGCCGGTAACTATCGCTGCGTGCAGAAAGATGCCGCGCGCTCCATCAAGGACGCCGTCCACTCCGACCTCGAAGCAACGCGCGCGGTCTACGCCTGGGTGGTCAAGTTGTGCGTGTCGCTGGGTGCTGCCGAGAAGGATCTCGTACCGTTCGAGAAATACGCCAACGCGGCGCTCTCGCTCGGCAGCCCGTCGTCCGCCGCGCGCGCCCTGTTCGCCGGCGCGCCGAATATCGAGCGCGTCGATCGCCTGGTGCAAACCATCGCGAAGCAAAAAGGCATGCAGTCCGATGTACTGGACGCGACCGTCGCGCTGGTCGATGCCCGGCTGGAGATCAATCGCAAGAAAGCCTGACTATCGACGCCATGAAAAAATCTTTCGCACAACGCATTGCCGCCATGAACGCGATGTACAAATTGCCGGCGAGCAGCCAGCCGTCGCTGCCCGCCGACGTGGCGGAGCGCCTGGTGAAATTCAAGACCACGCTGATCGACGAAGTGCATGAAATCGACGACATCGTACAGCTTGCGAAAAACGGCGGCAATGCGGCGGACATTGCCGTTGCGATCGCCGATCTGCTTGGCGACATCATGGTGTATTGCCGGTCGGAAGCATTGAAATACGGCCTGCCGCTGGAAGAAGTTCTCGACATCATCATGGACAGCAACGAGAGCAAGCTCGACGCCAACGGCAACCCGATTTACGACGCGAACGGCAAATTCCTCAAGGGACCGGGCTACTGGAAGCCGGAACCGAAAATAAAAGCGTTGCTGGAAGCGCGCGGCATCAAGGTCGCATCGTGATCCGGCGCGCGCGCTGAAACCTGCAACCCGCCGCCTTCAGCGCCGGTTCGCCGGCGCATCGCGCCGCCACAACTGCGTCCGCCAGCGC
>JAYVME010000539.1:0-2937 GCA_043759115.1 Betaproteobacteria bacterium
CACGAACGGGACTTCGTGATCCAGCCCACCTCCGAGGAGGTCGTCACCGACATCGCGCGCAACGATATCAAGAGCTACCGGCAACTGCCGGTGCACTTCTACCAGATTCAGACCAAATTCCGCGACGAAAGAAGGCCGCGGTTTGGCGTCATGCGGGGACGCGAGTTCCTGATGAAGGACGGCTATTCGTTCCATGCGAGCCATGCCGACCTCGAGCGCGAATACCGCAATATGTACGACACCTACACGCGCATATTTACCCGGCTCGGTCTCACGTTTCGCGCGGTCGCCGCCGACACGGGCTCGATTGGCGGCACCGGCTCGCACGAATTCCACGTGCTCGCCGATTCCGGGGAGGATGCGATCGCTTTCTGCCCTGCTTCCGGCTACGCGGCAAACGTCGAACTCGCGGAAGCGGTCGCCACGCCGGCGCGACCCGCTGCGGCGGGCGCTGCGATGGCCACCGTCGCCACGCCGGGCGTGCGCACGATCGACGACCTGTGCAAACTGCTCAAGCTTCCGCCGCAACAAACGGTGAAGACTCTCGTCTACGAAGGCGCCGGCGGGCTCGTCGCGTTGATTGTTCGCGGCGACCACGCGCTGAACGAAATCAAGGCGGCAAAACTCCCTGCGCTCAAGTCGCCGCTACAGCCCGCTGCCGAGACGGGAGTGCGCGCGGTGTTCGGCGCCGGTTTCGGCTCGCTCGGACCGATCAACATCGGCAATCCCGCCGGCCTTACGGTGATCGTCGACCGCTCGGCGGCGGCCGCGAGCAATTTCGCCTGCGGTGCGAATGTGGATGGTCAGCACTACACCGGCGTTAACTGGGACCGCGACCTCCCCACACCGTCGCTGGTCGCCGACATCCGCAGTGTCGTTGCCGGCGACGCCAGCCCCGACGGCAGTGGCGCGCTCGAAATCTGCCGTGGCATCGAGGTCGGCCACATCTTCCAGTTGCGCACCCAATATTCCGCCGCATTGAAATGCACTTTTCTCGATGAGGCGGGGAAGCATCAACCGATGGAAATGGGCTGCTACGGCATCGGCATCACGCGTATCGTCGCGGCGGCGATCGAGCAGAACCATGACGAGCGCGGCATCATCTGGCCGTTATCGATAGCGCCGTTCGAGCTCGCGATCGTGCCGATCGGCATGGGCAAAAACGACAACGTGCGCGAGGCCGCGGAAAAACTTTACGCCGAGCTGTCGGCCGCGGGCATCGAAGTATTGCTCGACGACCGCGACGAGCGGCCGGGGGTGATGTTCGCCGATATGGAACTCATCGGCATCCCGCATCGCGTCGTGGTCGGCGACCGCGGGTTGAAGCAGGGGCAGATCGAATACCAGGGACGGCGTGACAAAACCGCGCAGCCTGTCGCGCTGGCCGACGCCGTGAATGCAATAAAACGCTTCATATGCGCCGGCTGACCGGATTACTGCTCGCGCTGCTGTCGCATTGCGCACTGGCCGGAAATCAGGCATACGAACCGCTGTCGGCGAGCGTACAGGCGTCGCTGCACGCCGCTATCAGCGATCAAGCGGCGCCTTTTCTCGCCTTCGATACGGTTGAAGAGGCGCGCGCCTGGCTCGATGCGATGTCGAAGAAACTCGAACGCCGCATTCCGGACATGCACACGCGCGAGGAGTTACTGGTCACCGTGCACTATGAAGCGAAACGCGCCGGGCTCGATCCGCAAATGGTGCTGGGACTGATCCAGGTCGAAAGCAATTTTCGCAAGCACGCCGTGTCGAGCGCGGGCGCGCGGGGTTTCATGCAGGTGATGCCATTCTGGGTCAAGCTGATCGGCACCCGGGAGCAGAACCTGTTTCATCTGCGCACCAACCTGCGCTACGGCTGCACGATCCTGCGTCATTATCTCGACCGCGAAAGCGGCGACTATTTCCGTGCGCTGGGCCGCTACAACGGCAGCCTCGGGAAGGCGGACTATCCGAATACGGTGGTGCGCGCCTGGATCAATAACTGGAAATACCCGCTGCGTCTGGCCGGTGCGGCCGCGCGTTAGCACCGTCACGCCGTTTTGACGGTGGCGGTAGCGCCGCCGGCTTCGGCGTTTTTCTCCGTTTGACTGAACAACTGCTCGAGCGACATCTGCAGGTTGCCGCCGATACGGGTCGAGATTTCGTAGAGCAGGGAGTCGAGTTCGGCGCTGGCATGACGCGCCGGAACGTGCGCATCGGCATGAAATACGAACAGGCGGTAGATATCCTCCACCTTGATCGTCGCGGCGTCGTGGCACAGCACCCAGCCGTTCGGACCTGAACGCGCGACCCACCCCGCGCCGGACAGTGCCGCGAGAATTTTCTCCAGATGATCGACCCGGACCTTGACCACCGGATGCAGGTTCGACAGCGCAACAACTTCGCCGGTCTGATGCGCGCGCCACAACATTTTCAACGCCTGCAATGCGTCGAAAAAATCGCTGCCGGGCACCGGTCGTGACTGGCCGGCGCGCTCGCGCCACTCGGGCAGCGCCGCGACCAGTACGGCGCCGCCAACGATAATCAGCCACGACAGGTAGATCCACAGCAGAAATATCGGCACCATCGCGAACGCGCCGTAGACCAGCTTATAGGTCGGAAAATGCGCTATGTAAAAACCAAACCCCTGTTTCATCGCCTCGAAGCAAATCCCGGCGGCAATACCGCCGACGAGCGCATCGCGCCGCACCACCTGACGATTGGGCACCGCGTAATACATCAATGCGAAGGCGATCGAGGTGAGTACCAGCGGAATGAATCTGAGCACCAGAAGCTGGATCTCGACCGCTTTATCGACGAGGCCGAAAGACACCGTAACAACGTACGAGGTCACCGACAGACTGGCGCCGATGAACAACGGGCCTATCGTCAGCACAGTCCAATAAACGATAATGCGCTGCAGCCACCGCCGCCGCCATGGCACGCGCCAGATGTCGT
>JAYVME010000540.1:0-2931 GCA_043759115.1 Betaproteobacteria bacterium
GTTCAAGGCCGGCAAGCTGAAGGGGTTGGCGGTGACCGGCAGCCGGCGGCAGCCGGCGGCGCCCGATATTGCGACCTTCACGGAACAGGGGCTTGCCGCCGTGGATGTCAGCGAATGGTACGGGTTGCTGGCGCCGGCCCGCACGCCCGCGCCCGTGATCGCCAAAATCCGCGACGAGATAGTGCGCATCCTGCATACGCCCGACGTGAGCGAACGCCTCGCGGCGACTCAATTCGCCGAGCCGGTCGGCAGCACCCCCGCGCAGTTTTCCGCTTTCATCGACACTGAAATTCCCAAGCTCGCGAAAATTATCCGGGACGCGGGCATACGCGCGGAATGATGCCGCGAAAGCGAAGACTAATGCGACAGCGCAGCCATCTATTGATGTTTTCAAAATTCATGACACCGTTCGGGCTGAGCTTGTCGAAGCCCAGCCGTCCTTCGACAAGCTCAGGACGAACGGAATCGATTCGTCACTTATTATGGAAAGATCAATAGGAAATGATATCTTGGCATACTATGGGAATCATTTCAGGGAGATCCGCATAAAATGTCCACCAACGAGAAATTGCTTGCCGCATCCGCCGTTGAACTGCGCCGGCGCATCGGCTCGAAGGAAATTTCGCCCGTTGAATTGCTCGAAACCTGCATCGAGCGCATCGCGCGCATCAATCCCGCGGTCAACGCCATCACCGCGACCTGCTACGAGCGCGCTCGCACAGAAGCGAAGGCCGCGGAACAGGCCGTGATGCGCGGCGACGCGCTCGGCCTCCTGCATGGACTGCCAACCGGCATCAAGGACCTCGAAGAAACCGGCGGCCTCTTGACGACGTTCGGCTCGCAGTTGTATCGCGACTTCGTCCCCGCACGCGACAGCGCGATGGTGGCGCGCGTGCGCGCGGCCGGCGCGATTGTCGTCGGCAAAACGAACGTGCCGGAATTCGGCGCCGGCGCGAACAGCCGCAACGTCGTGTGGGGAGCCACCGGCAATCCGTTCGATCCCATGCTCAACGCGGGCGGCTCATCCGGCGGATCGGCGGTAGCGCTCGCGTGCGACATGCTGCCGATGTGCACGGGATCCGATACGGGCGGCTCGTTGCGCATCCCGGGCGCCATTTGCGGTGTTGTCGGCTTCCGACCTTCCCCTGGCCTGGTACCGGTAGAGCGGCGTGGACTCGGCTGGACGCCGATCTCGGTGGTGGGCCCGCTCGGCCGCACCGTGGCGGACGCGTGTCTGCTGCTGGGGGCACAGGCGGCGATGGACGACTGCGATCCGTTGTCATACCCGGTCGATCCACTTGAGTTCGCCGTACCCGAAGCGCGTGATTTGGGGTCGCTGCGCGTGGCTTACACGGAAGATTTCGGCATCTGCCCGGTCGACAAGACGATACGCAAAGTGTTTCGCGACAAGATTGCCGCCATGCGGCATTTGTTCCGCTCGTGCGATGAAGTAACGTTCGATTTCGCGCAAGCCGACCACTGCTTCGACGTGATCCGCGCCGCGAACTACGTGGCGAAATATCGCGACGCCTATGAAAAGGATCCCAACACGCTCGGCCCCAACGTGCGCGCTAACTACGAGATCGGCGCCAAGATGTCGCTCGCCGACATGGCATGGGCGCATCTCGAAGAGACGCGCATCTTCCGCCGCTTCCAGCAGACGTTCCGCGATTACGATCTGGTGCTGGCGCCGACGACGCCGGTGTCGCCGTTCCCGTGGACGCAGCTCTATCTGGCCGAGATGGATGGCAAGCCACTGAACAATTATTACCACTGGCTCGCGCTAACCTATGTCATCACGCTCGCAACCAACCCGGCGATCGCGCTGCCCTGCGGCGTCGATCACAAGGGCATGCCGTTCGGTCTGCAGGTCGTCGGCCGTTTCCGCGGCGACCGCGCGCTGCTCGGCGCGGCACACGCGATGGAGCTGGCATTCAACGCGCTACCCGCACTACGGCGCCCCGTGCCCGATCTCGGCAAACTCGCGCAGCCCACGCCGGCGCTGAAATCCATCGTCACGCATCCGCCCGTACTTGCCGTGAAGGCGTGAACGGTGCCAGCCTGCCGCTCCAGTATCAACTCTTTACGGCGTGTTTCCCCGTATCGCCTTTAAGCAACCCCAGTTTGAAATCATCAAAAACAGTATTTTCAATTCGCTCTCCCTGATTGATCACGCCTTACTTGCATCTCTATACCACCGGCGCGAATCCCGGCGGCAATGTAGACACGAACGAAGGACGCGCGCCGATACCGCTGAACCACTGCTTGAGCCGCGGATAGTGGGTACGCCAGTCATGCGAATAACGCAGGTCTATGTATTGGCATGCAACACCCAATACAAGATCGGCGAGCGTGAAACTTGTACCGACGAGAAACTTGCCGCCCGAATATTCGTGACAGCCCGCGTCAAACGCGCGTGCGATGCGCGCCTCTTCGCGCTGCATTTTCTCGGGCATCTGCTTATCGGCCGGACGCCGCGTTTCCAGCACGCGCGAAATCGTTGCATCTATCATGCCGTTGCCGAGCGCCTGCCACCACTGCGATTGCCAGTAACCGGCGGCGTCCTTCGGTTGCAGCGGCTTGCCGTCGAGGTTGTCGAGGTAATGCGTCACCAGCTCCGACTCGAACAGGAATTTCTCGGGCCCGATCTGCAGCACCGGCACCTTGCCGAGCGGATTCATGGTCGGGATTTTGCTTTCAGCGGGCCACGGATCCTCGATCAAGAATTCGCAGGGGATCTTCTTTTCGCTAAGCAACACGCGCACTTTGCGCACATAGGGTGAAAATGGCGAGCCGTACAACTTCATTGCGGTTCTCCTCAAGATGGATTAACCCGAATGGCACTTACTTAAGCCTCACCGGCATAGGCGTATGAGGCGAATCGGTTGAAAGTAAAGAGAAAGGCTGGCTGGGATTGGTAAGATGTTGTCG